>NZ_JBYLHY010000001.1:0-289213 GCF_057749925.1 Paenibacillus sp. sgz302191 | reverse complement strand
CGTAGCAGCCTGGATTGTGCAGGTATTTTCCGTATAATGTGGTTCAATTTGTGAAAAAACCTGCGATTGTGCAGGCATTTCCGCCAGAATGGGTCCGAGCTTGGTCCAAGCCCATCTATTCGTGGAAATTGCCGACTTTCGCAGGAATATCTTGTTGCTAATGTACTTTTGCTGCTTTTCAGCGCGAGCGCGCGATGCCGGTCGTGCTTGCTAGACGTGCCGATCGCACCCTGCCTGCATTAGCGGGCGGGTTTTTCGGCAGTCTCAAGCTTCGCAAGCAGCTCCAGTGCGTTGCCCACAATGTTGTCCACGGTAAAGCCGTACTCGCTCATGAGGGTACCCCCTGGCGCAGACGCGCCGAACGTGCGGACGCCGATGACCCGGCCGCGCCGGCCCGTGTAGCGCTCCCAGCCTAGCGGGTGCGCCATTTCGACGGCGATGCGCGCCTCGATGTCCGGCGGCAGCACCTCGTCCTTATAGGACTCGGGCTGCTCCTCAAACAGCTCCCAGCTCGGCATGCTGACGACGCGCGCGGGAATGCCTTTGTCCGCAAGCTGCGCCTGGGCGCGGACTGCCAACTGCACTTCCGACCCGGTGGCCAGCAAAATGGCGGCCGGGTGCGCCCCGTTCGCCGGATCGGCGACGACGTAAGCCCCTCTGGCGACCCCCTCGCGCGCTCCGGTCGCCGTACCTTCCAGCACCGGCAGCTTTTGCCGGGTCAGGACCATCGCGACCGGGGCCGCCTTTTGACTCAAGGCGTACCGGTAAGCTTCCGTCGTCTCGTTTGCGTCCGCCGGGCGCATGACGATCAGCCCGGGCATAGCCCGCAGGCCGGCAAGCTGTTCGACCGGCTCATGCGTCGGGCCGTCTTCGCCGACCGCGATGCTGTCATGCGTGAGCACGAAAATAACGGGCGCTTTCATCAGCGCCGACAAGCGCATGCCAGGCTTCAAATAATCGGAGAACACAAAGAAAGTTCCCCCGTAAGGCCGCACCCCTCCATGAAGCGCCAGACCGTTCAAAGCCGTGCCCATCGCAAATTCCCTGACGCCGAACCATACGTTGCGGCCTTCGTACCGGCCGGGCCCGAAAGAAGCTTCGCCCTTGAGCATCGTGTTGTTGGACGAAGCCAAATCCGCCGATCCGCCAATAAGGGCGGATACATGCCGGGCGGCGGCGTTCAGCGCCAGCCCTGACGCCTCTCTCGTCGCCATAGGCGGAGCCTCCGGCGCGAAAACAGGCAGCTCCCGATCCCAATCGGCCGGCAGCTCTCCCCGAATCGCCTGCCTCAATCGATCGGCCGGCTCGGGGTAAGACCGCTCATAGGCGGCGAGCTTCTCCGCCCATTCCTGCTCAAGCTCCGCCCCGCGGGCTTGGACGGAGCCAAAATGCTCCCTGACGTCCGTCGGAATCGCGAACGGCTCGTCTTCCCAACCGTAAAATTGCTTCGCCAGAGCAATTTCCTCCTTGCCCAGCGGCGATCCGTGCGCCGCCGACTTGCCTGCCTTATTGGGACTGCCGTAGCCGATCACAGTCCGCACTTCAATGAGCGTCGGGCGATCCGACTCCGCCTTGGCCCGGCGAATCGCTTCGCCGATTTGCCGGACATCGTTGCCGTCCTCGACGCGCAAGTACTGCCAACGGCAAGCTTCGAACCGGCCGGCGATATGTTCGCTGAACACGCTGCTCAAATCGCCGTCCAGACATATATCGTTGGAATCGTAGAGCACGATCAGCTTCCCCAGCTTCATATGGCCTGCCATGGAAATCGCCTCGGCGGCAACACCCTCCATCAAATCCCCGTCACCACAGAGCGCGTAGGTATGGTGGTTCACGATTTCAAAGCCTTCGCGGTTATAGACGGCGGCCAAATGCGCCTCGGCCATCGCCATGCCGACAGCCATGCCGATGCCTTGCCCAAGCGGGCCTGTCGTCGCCTCTACGCCGGGCGTATGCCCGAATTCGGGATGCCCGGGAGTCCTGCTCCCCCATTGGCGGAACCGCTTGAGCTCCTCGATCGGCAAATCGTACCCGGTCAGATGGAGCAAGCTGTACAGCAGCGCGGAACCGTGTCCGGCCGATAAAACAAAGCGGTCGCGATCAAACCAGCCCGGATTGCCGGGGTTATGCTTCATGTGCCGGGTCCACAGCTCATACGCCATTGGCGCCGCCCCCATGGGCAGGCCGGGATGGCCCGAATCAGCCGCCTCCACTTGGTCGATCGACAGAACGCGAACGGCTTGAACCGCTTTTTGCTCCAGGAAATCTTGCTGTCCCCTCATCATTTTAGAAACTCCTCTCAGTCAAAAATCGCGGGGCGGGATCGTCAATCGCCCATTTCCTGCAAAGCGTAATACGCCGCTCCGAGAACGCCCGCCGTCTGGATCGCCTGCACGTAGCTGATGTTCAAATTGTTAGCCGGATAAGGCTTGCGCGCATGAAGATAAATGTAGGATTCCAGTTCCCGCTTCGGAAAATTGTCCATATTGACGACTCCGCCGCCGATAATAATGAAGTCGGGGTCGAGAATGTTAATTTCCGTCGCAATCGGGATGGACAGAGCGTTCAAATACTGCTGAATCACATCCGAAGAAAGATGCATCCCGAACAAATCATGCAGCTCGCTGGCCGGGAAATGTTCCTTCTTGATCTCCTGCAGCCGGGCTCCCGATGCGTAAATTTCAATGCAGCCGGGATTTCCGCAAATGCACGTCTCCTCGCGGCCGAGGACGGGGATATGACCGAGCTCCGCTGCTGCGCCGTTTTTCCCGGCCAAAAATAGCCCGTTGACGTAAATCGAATTGCCGAATCCCGTACCGATGTAAAATCCCACGATAACGCCCGACTTGGGCAAGTTTTGCCGCACGATTTCATGCAGCAGCAAAAAATTCACGTCATTGTCGATAAAAACCCGAACCTGAAACTCGGCTGCGAGCGGGTCCACAATATTCGCCTGATTGAATCCCGGAAGGTTCGGGGACGAGAATATGATCTTTTTGTCCCTGCTGATAATACCTGGAAATCCGATGGAAATAGCCAGTAAATCGCCGTCGCACGACTTCAGGTATTCATGTATGATCCTTTTTAACTGCCCGATAGGATCCCCGGAATCCGTCAATACCGCCGTGCTTTGAATGGCAAATTGATGAAGCTCGCCGTCCCGCGTCACAGCCCCAAGCCGGATATGGGTCCCTCCGATGTCGATACCTAACACAAATGGTTTATGCTCGCCTGTCATCGCTGCTTCCTCACTTCCCGGACCCGCTCCCCACCTGCTCATGGAACTGCGACATCATGATATCCCAAGCCTTATTCAGATCGGAGTCCAGACTGAACAGCCCGGACGTGCCGACAATAAACACTTCCGTTCCGGCGCTCTCAATCGTTTTAAACGTTTTGACGTTGCAGGAACCGTCGATTTCGACCAGGTAGTTGTAGCCGAATTCCGCTTTCAATCGTTTGGCTTCCCTGATTTTGTCCAGCATTTCGGTAATGAACTTTTGCCCGGCAAAGCCCGGGTCGACGGACATAATTGTAATTTTATCTAAAAGATGGATGTACTCCTTGATGAAGCTAAGCGGCGTCGCCGGATTCAGAGCAACGCCTACTTTGCGGCCTGCGCTTTTGATTTGATCGATAATGCGAAAAGCGTCGTTGCTGATTACTTCCGCGTGCGGAGTAATGTAATCCGCTCCGGCATCGATAATCGTCTGAATAAAGTCGGCGGGCTTTTCCACCATCAAGTGAACATCTATCGGGATCGTCAAATCCGTGCGAAGCTGCTCGATGAAAAAGGGAGAAAGCGTAATATTTTTGACAAAATGGCCGTCCATAATATCGACATGCACCATGTCGGCCCGTTGGTTCAGCACGCTGACCTGATGTTTAATGTCCATCAAATTCATGCACATAAGAGAAGGCGAAAATTTGTAACTCATATCCAAAGCACTCCTATCCGATTGGTATTTATCTCTTTACTCCAAACAATTTGTCCAGCGCAACAGCCAAAATAATGAGCGAACCCATCACAATTTGCTGATAGTAGGTCGGTACGCTGAGAATGTTGAGCCCGTTGTTGATAACGCCGATGATGAGACCGCCCATCACGACGCCGATAATCTTGCCTTTCCCGCCGAAAAAGCTCGTTCCGCCGATAATTGCGGCTGCGATGGCAAAAGTTTCATACCCTGATCCGGACAAAGGCTCGGCAGCGCCCAGGCGGCCGGTCATGACAACCCCCGCAATCCCGGCGGCAATGCCGGATATCACAAAAACGACAAGCGTATGCAGCTTGATATTGATGCCCGAAAACCATGCGGCCTGGCTGTTCCCGCCCAAGGCGTAAATATTCCGGCCGAGCTTCGTTTTATCGGTCACGAACATGAAGAACAAAGCTACCGCAAGCGCGATGATGACGGGAATCGGGATCGGGCCCAGCCACCCGGCCACTCCGCTTTTGAACGTTTGCGGCAAGCCGAATACCGGCTTCGCGTCGGAAATGATCAGCGTAATCCCGCGATAGATCGACATCGTGCCCAGCGTGACAATAAAGGGATGCAGGCCCGTCTTATTGACCAAAAATCCGTTAAAACCGCCGAGCAGCGCGCCTACGACAATTCCGCCGAGCAAAATCGCAAGCGGTACGGGAACGCCGGCCACCAACAGCTTCGCCGTAATCATGCCCGTCAGCGCCATCACGGAACCGACGGACAAGTCGATCCCGGCGATGAGAATGGTGAAAAATTCGCCGCAGCCGACCAGAATGGTGATCGCGCTTTGCAGCACGACTTGCGTCAAGTTATTTGCCGTTAAAAAATATTGCGGAGACAAAATCCCCAGCATCAGCACAATCAGAATCAAAATGCCGAAGGTGCCGTACTTGCTCCAAAAGACATTAAATTTCTGCATGATCGTTTGCCCCTTGCCCTATGAAGTTGCGGCCAGCATGATGTTTTCTTCCGTAGCCTCTTCATTTGATAATGTCCCGTTAATGGAACCTTCCTTGAACACGATGATCCGGTCGCATACGGAGAGCAGTTCGGGCAGCTCCGAAGACACGACTAGAATGCCGATTCCCTGCTCCGCCAGGCTTCGCATAATTTTGTATATTTCTCCGCGGGCCCCTACGTCGATTCCTTTGGTCGGCTCGTCAAAAATAATCAATTTGGAATTCGCCGCCAGCCATTTGCCGATCAGCACCTTTTGCTGGTTGCCGCCGGATAATTCCGTAATGTTTTGTTCGACGGAGGCGCATTTGATATGGATCGACTCTTTGTACTCGGCGGCCACTTGTTTTTCCCATTTCTGGTTCACGAGCCCCCAAGTTCCCCCGAGCTTGGAATCTTTGAGCATCCGGGAAATCGAAACATTTTTCCAAATTTCAAAATTTTTCAGAAACCCGGTCTCTTTACGGTTTTCGGTCACATGCCCGATGCCGAGCTTGATCGCGTGAAACGGGTTTTTCACCTTCACTTCCCGGCCGAACAGCTCGATCCGCCCGGATTGGACAGGCTCGGCGCCGTAAAGAGCGTTCATCAGCTCCGTTCTTCCGGAACCGATCAGCCCGGCGAAGCCTAAAATTTCGCCTTTATACAGCTCGAAGCTGACATCTTTGACCTTCTTGTCTTTTCTCGTCAACCCTTCGACTTTGAGCAAAACTTCCGTCTTCCCCCGGTGCTCGCTGTCCTCCGGACGCAAATGCCGCTCATTGACCGCCCGGCCTACCATCATCGTCACGAGATCTTCCCGGGTCACGTCTTTGATGTTTCGCGTTCCGACGTATTTGCCGTCTTTCAAAACGCTGACGCGGTCGCCGATTTCGAGCAGTTCGTTCAGCTTGTGGGAAATATAAATGATGCCGACTCCGTAGCTTTTCAACTGGCGGATAATGCCGAACAGCTTCTTGGTCTCTTCCATCGTCAAAGAAGACGTCGGTTCGTCCATAATGATGACCTTCGCTCTTGCGGCGATCGATTTGACGATCTCGACCTGCTGCTTTTCAGAGATCGACAGCGCCTCGACCAGTTCCTTCGGAGAACGCTTCAGCCCGATCTTTTCCAGCATTTTTTCGGCCAGAGCCTCCATGTTGTAGTAATCGACGACCGGAATACCGAACTTTTTGATCATCGGCAGCTTGCCCAAAAAAATGTTCTCGGCGATGGACAGCTCGTTGACAAGGCTCAGCTCCTGATAAATAATGCTGATCCCTTGGTCGACCGATTCCTTGGGAGTTAATTTGCCGAACTCTTTGCCGCAAATGACGATGCTCCCCTCCGTAGGCTCATACACCCCGGATAAAATTTTCATCAGCGTCGACTTGCCCGCTCCGTTCTCACCCAGCAGCACGTGCACTTCGCCTGCGAGCAGTTGAAACGAAACATTTTGCAGCGCTTTGACCCCGGAAAAATGCTTCGAAATATGATTCATTTCCACCAGGCATTCCAAATGACTTCCTCCTTTGCTGAGAAGGTCCCTGAGAACGCCCCCGGCTGCAGCCCTTTTATCCTGCTTAAACACGGGGACGCCGCCGTTCACCTTGATTCGTTATAATGCGCTTTCATTGGCGTGCAGGGATCCCCGGTTCGTTACTTCTTAATCAAGTTGGAATCGACTGCGACAAACTCCGCTTCCATATCCTTGCTGCCTTTCGCTTTCTTTTCAATAACCCCGACGAGTTTTTGCACGCAGGTTACGCCGATCAAGGCAGGGTCTTGCGCAACGGTAGCGTACAGTTTGCCCGCTTTTACCGATTCGAGCGCCTCCGGATTGCCGTCCGTGCCTACTACGATGACCTGGCTATCTTTGCCCGCATTCGTCACAGCCTGGAGAGCGCCCAGCGCCATCGTGTCGTTCGCCGCATAAATCGCTTTCAAGTTCGGAAATCTTTGCAACATGTTCGTTGCTACGTCAAGCGCTTTCGTGCGGTCCCAGTCGGCCGGCTGGCTTGTCACCAAATTGATGCCCGGCGTGGATTTAAACAGCTTTTCAGCGCCGCTTTTTCTTGCTTCGCCGGAAATATTGCCTGCCTTGCCTTCCATAATCGCAACCTCGCCGCCTGCAGCGCCCAATTTGTCGACGATCGCCTTCGCTCCTTTTTCGCCAACTTTCACATTATCCGTCGTGGCAAAAGCGAACACATACCCTCCGGCGTTTTTCAGCTCTTTAACGTCCACCTGCTCGTCGATATTCACGACATAAATTCCTTTTTCGTTCGCCTGAACGATGCTCGGAATCAGGTTCACCGGCGAAAGCGGAGCAACGGCGATACCGGCATAGCCTTTGTTCATCGCGTCCTCGAAAATTTTCACCTGTCCTTGCAAATCGTCCTCCGAAGCGACGGCAAAAATGTCGACGTTAAGCCCTTTTTCTTTCGCTTCTTTTTCGATGCCCGCCTTCATCGTGGACCAGAACGGATTTGCAAGCGATTTCAAAATAACCGCAATTTTCGGTTTGTCTCCTTGCTTGGCACCGCTATCGGCGCTTGCTTGGGCCCCCTGCGGCTGTGTCTCTTGCTTGGAGCAGCCCGACAGTACTAGGGCAACAATCATGATGATGGCAAAAATAAAAGAACCCGCTTTTTTGTTCACCAGTAAAACCTCCCGTTTTTTGTTTGCAATGTATGTTGAGCAATCGATTACCCATTCTCCAAAAAAGAAGCACCTCCTCTCTTGGGTACCCGATTGAAAAACTATGAAAGCCCGGTGGAAGCTCTTCTCAATATTTCTACAGGGACTACAACGCTGGAAGAATGGCCCCGGTCGGCGCGCTGATTAATCATATCCAGCAAATTTTCCGCTGTTGCCGTTCCCAATCTTTGCGTATCCTGTTTCACCGTTGTGATCGACGGCGAGATGTACTGGGACACGCTGATGTTGTCAAAGCCGACCAGCTTGACATCACTTGGCACCTGAATCCCGTGCTCCTGCAGCGAAACCAAAGCCCCGACCGCCAGCCAATCCGTCGTCGCAAAAACGCCGTCAAATTCGTAGTTTTTGGCGATAAAACCGGACATCGCCTGCTTGGCGCAGTCCACATCCACCTTCGTCTTGATGACGTATTCCAGGCCCAGATTGCAGCCGTATTCGGAAAGCGCATGCAAATATCCGTTATACCGGTTGATCATCGTGGAAACGTCGCGTTCGTCTCTTAAAAACACAATTTTTCTGCAACCCTTTTCAAGCAGCTCTACGGTCGCCTGATAGCCGCCTCCGAAGTTGTCGGACTCGATCACGGCAATACTTTTGCCGCTGGCCTTATAATTCGGCTTCCGGTCGATGCAAACTACGGGAATCGGGCTTGTTACCAGCTCGACGGGAATTTCGGCGTTCCCCGACCAGTAGACGATTCCGTCTACACCTTTGGCTTCCAGGTCGGCAATGTACTTTTTCTCCGTTTCCGCGTCTTCGCTCGTGTTGCAAATAAACACCGAATAATCATGCGAGAGGCAGTACGCTTCGATCGCAAGCACGATGCTGGCAAAAAACTCATTCGTAATATCCGGGACGATTACCCCTATTGTCTTGGACTTGCTGGTTCTTAAACTTTTGGCAACGATATTGGGACGGTATTCGAACTTGCCGATAACGTCCATAACCCTTTTCCTGGTCTCTTCCGAAAATCTGCCGTTGTTGTTTAACACCCTAGAGACCGTTGCGCTGGACACGCCGGATAATCTTGCAATTTCCTTGATTGTAATATTACCCATAACCTATCTCCTTAATCCTCATGAACCGCACAATTGAGTAATCGATTCCACAATTGAGAGTATACCCGAAACGTTTATCGTTGTAAAGCAGTATTTCCCGGAACTCCCCCGGGCAGAACGCCAATAACCGGCGAACACTCCGCAGCAACCAAATTAGCAGCCAACTGTGCAGGAACCCCATCCGCGGCTCTAGAAGTCTGTCCGATGATCTACAGTAACTCCGACCGCCGGACTTCTGGACAAGCAAATTTTTCTGTCTAGTCGGGTGCGACGCTCAGAAAGCCTGCAAAAATACATCTTTTTTCGCCTTAGCATGCTTGCCTTGGGAAATTCCTGCAAATCCGCAGGCTTTTCGCTCAATCCAGGGCTTAACCCCCTTCATGGCGGATAATTCCTGCACTTTCGCAGGCTTTTCCCAAAAAAGGACCGTTTTCATCGAAAAAGCCTGCACTTTCGCAGGTTTTCCGGTCAGGAGTCTGCCCGATGATCCAAGTAGAAGGTGCACTGGTGATGCAGCGTGAGCAGCAAAAAGTAACTCCGACCGCCAGACTCCTGTGGTGGAGCGCGCTCCGGTCGAGGGAGCCTCATTGCGCGCCAAAGAAAAGAGCCCCTCCTCCCTTGCGGGCGGAACCGGGCTCTTCGCATTACTTGCCGCTCTTCACTTCTTCGAGCAAAGAGAGATCCACGAACGGGCTCAAGTCGAGCTCGTCTTTGCTCACACCCTTAATGTAACGGGCGTCGATCGACACTTTCGCCATTTCCTCCATCACTTTCACGTCCACATCCGTCGTCAGCTTCAGCCGGGAAAGCGAAGCTTTGATCAACGCTTTATCCATCCCTTTGCCGGAGTACTTTTTCAGCTCGTTGTTGATCAGATCGTACGACTGCTCAGGGTTGCTGCGCAGAAAATCGATCGCCTCCATGTTCGCCTTGATCGCGCCCTTCACCAGATCGCGCTGCTGCTGCAGGAATTTGTCGCTCGCCACCATGATGACGGTCGGATAATCGCCGTTGTGAGGCGGTATGCGGTCCCAGTCCACGATCACTTTGCCGAGCCCCGCCTTTTCCAGCTGCGTTCCCCATGGTTCGGGTACAAGAGTCGCGTCGATCTCCTTTTGGCGGAACGAAATCAGCGTATCCGAAGGGGAGCGCACGATCAGGTGCGCCATGCCCTTGTCTTTGCCGATGGGCACGCCTTCCTGGCCAAGCAGCATCCGCAGCGAGATTTCGTTCGTATTCCCTTTGGACGGAATGGCGACCGTTTTATCCGTTAAATCTTTAACGCTGTTAATTCCCGCACCGTTTCGCGCCACGAGCACGGCACCGCCATTGTTCGAGCCCGATACGACGCGGTAGTTCCGGCTTTTCAAAAAAAACGTCGTCGCCGGCCCCGGCCCGACAAAGCCGATATCGATATCTCCGGTCGCCATGGCGATGGAAAGGTCGGAGCCGTTATCGAAAGCGGAAACTTCGATCTCGACATCATCGCCCCAGGCTTGGCGGAAGTAGCCTTTTTCAAGCGCGATGTACGCGGCGGCGTGCGTCACATTTTTGAACACGCCAAGCCGCACTTTCTTGGCCTTCCCTGCGGAACCCTCGGACTCCCCGCAAGCCGTCAGCAAAGCGGAAACAAGCAGCAGCACCGACATGATCCATGCTATTTTTTTCATCTCGCCGCTCTCCCGTTATGACTTGGACCCGGCTAGGCCGTACCGTTCCAGCACCTTGTCTTCCAGCTTTTTGAAGCAAAAATGGTCGGATACCGTGCCAAGCACCGCGATCATGATGACGATGCACAGCATCAGCGAAGTATCGCCCAAATTGCGCCCGTCCTGCAAAAGCTGGCCGAGCCCGACGCCCTTGGCAATCAGCTCGCCGGCGACAAGCGCGCGCCACGCGAACGCCCAAGCCGTACGCAGTCCATTGATCATATGGGGCAGAGCCGCCGGAATCATGACTTGCACGAACATCCTGAAGCCGTTTCCCGTCCCCATCGTCTGCGCGGCGCGCAAATAGATCGGCGGAATGTTTTTGATGCCGGTGCGGCTGGACAAGGCCATGGTCCAGGTAGCGCCCAGCGTCGTGATGAAAATAACCGAGGTTTCGTTAAGACCGAACCAAATAATGGCAAAAGGCAGCCAAGCGATGCTCGGAATCGTTTGCAAAGCGACCACCACAAAACCGATCGTATCATCCAGCAGACGAAAACGCGCGAACAAAAAGCCGAGCGTTGCGCCAACCGTGGTGGCGATCACAAAAGAAATAAGCAGCCTGACCATGCTCGCTATAGTCGCTTGAAGCAGTTCGCCGTGCACAAAGCCGTCGTAAAAAGCTTGCAGCGTCTGCGTAACGGAAGGAAATTTCCAGCCCCACCCGAAAATTCTAAATCCCGCCTCCCACGCTATCAGAAGCAGTACCAGAAAAATCGTTCTTCTTGATGCTGTACTCATCGCCGGTTTCCTCCCTTACTACCTTTTCAAGCTCGTCCGCCAGCGCAGCCATGATCGAATTCTCCACATGATGCAGCACCGAATCCGCGCTGTCCCGCGGTCTTGCCGCCTTCACGGCGAACTCCTTCTTGATTTTACCTGGACGGGTGGACATGACAACGACGCGGTCCGACAAAATGACGGCCTCGCGAATGTTATGCGTAATGAAGAGAATCGTTTTGCGCGTACGCATCCAGATTTCTTCCAGTTCCTTATGCAAAATAAGCCGGGTCTGCTCGTCCAGAGCGGCAAAAGGCTCGTCCATCAGCAAAATTTCCGGGTCCATCGCCAGCGCCCGGGCAATCGCCGCCCGCTGCCGCATGCCACCCGACAGCTCATGCGGGTAGCGGTCCGCGAAGCGGCTGAGATGCACGGACTTGATCTGCTCCATCGCCAGCTCATGGCGCTCCTTTTTGCCGATTCCCCGCTGTTTGAGGCCGAAAGCCACATTGTCCAGCACCGTCAGCCACGGAAAAAGGCCGTGCTCCTGAAAGACGACGACGCGGTCCGCGCCGGGGCCCGTAACCTTTTTGCCGTTCACCTCGATCGTACCTTGCTTGTAAGGCTCCAGGCCTGCAACCAGGTTCAAAACCGTAGATTTGCCGCAGCCGGACGGCCCGAGCAAGGAAACGAACTCGCCCTTTCGTATCGTCAGGGACACATTGTCCAACGCCGTATAGCTGCCGCCGATGCGCTGCGTGAAAGTTTTGCTGACTTCCTTAATTTCAATCAAACCTGGCACCTCCATTCGGGTCGTCCCGTTATTGCAGCCAATGCCGCCATCCGCTCGCAAAAGCAGGAACCGGTTACGTCAAAAGCTTCAGGCCTGTCAAGGCGAGCCCGATAATAAAGCCGCAAATCGCTCCGTTGACGCGAATCCACTGCAGGTCCTTGCCGACCTTGTCCTCCATCATCTCGATCAGCGTGTCGTTGTCGAGCTTCTCCAGATTTTCTTTGACAAGCTGACCGATTTTGCTATGATTTTGCTCCAAATAGCCGGCGATTTGCTGCTGAATCCACTGCTCTCCCTTATCCATTCTGTCAGGATTGGCTCTCAAAGAAGCAAGCGCGCCGGACAGCATCGGCACCACATATTCGGCTGCAAAATCGGGACGCTCCACGAACGCCACCGCCTTCTCCTTAAGGCGCAGCAGCAGAGCGGACAGCTTTTCTTCCAGCGAGAACAGCTCGGGCAGACGCGTCTTGAGACGGTCCAACTCCGCGATCAGCTGCGGGTTGGAATCCAGCTTGTTCAGCTCCCGGCGGATGTAGTCGAGGAAAGCTTCCCGCCGCGGGTGGTTTTTCGCTCTCATTTGCTCGATGTAGGAAAGGATGAAGTTTTGAATAATCGCTCCGACCTTGTCCTCGCTCAGCATGCCAATAAAGGCATTTACCGCAAAAGCCATGAAGCCGTTGGACTGCAGCCCTTCAAGAGCCTTGATCGCCGCGGCGCCAAGCATATCGCGCGTTTCAAACTTGACCGCCCAGGCCTCCGCTTTGTCCAGCATAAAATCAAGCGTTTTCCCGTCATAGCCTCGTTCCGTCACGCCATCGACCAAAGACCGGATCAATCGGCCCGCATCGATATCCTGCAGCGTTTGGCGAAGCTCCTCCGCCAGCAAAGGCGCCAGCTTTTCCGTATCGACCGCCTGAACCGCCTGTTTGGCAAGAAGCGTCAGCGCGCCGTGAATCGCTTCGCTGTGCAACTGCTGCTCAGCTATCTCCAAACCGCGCTCCAAAAAACGAATCTGCTGCAGCCGCAGCCGGATCGTTTCTTTGGAGAGAAGTTCATTTTCCACCGTAGATACGAGCGCTTTCGTAATCTTCTCCCGGTTGCGGGGAAGCAGCGCCGTATGAGGGATGGGAATGCCCAGCGGATGCCGGAACAAAGCGCTGACCGCAAACCAGTCCGCCAACCCGCCGACGACGCCGGCTTCGAAACCGCCTTGCAGGAACGCAACCCATGCCGATGAAGAAAACGGCAGCGTAGCGACAAATCCGGCCCCCATCACACCCAAAGAAACTGTTGCCATATATTTCGCTTCTTTTTTCATTTAGCATCTCTTTCTGCTCAAGGTTGATTTTTTCATTTCACTTTATTTTATCACAAAATTCAACTTGCCGGATGGAACTTCCCGGCAATTCGCAGCAGGCCCGATGGAAAAGAAAAAAGAAGTCTTATTTATCGCCTTCCGGGTCGTTGAAATAGACGTATCGCGCAGCGGACCAAAGGCTGGAGCGCAGCAAAGCATTAGCGCAGCGGCGGAACGAGACGGCAGTGCGGGGGATTGGCTGCGGAAAACTTCCAAAAGCAAGCCCGCTGGGGCCGGGTCGCTCATTCGGTAACGCTGAGGGAGGAAAGCATGCTAGAGGCAGCTTGAGCCTTCACCAACGCTGAAGGCGGAAAGCTTGCCGGAGACGACTCGATCCTCTGGCAACTCTGAAAGCGGAAAGAACGCAGGAAACGACTCGATCCTTCGCCAACACTGAGGGAAGAAAGAACGCCGGAGACGACTCGATCCTTCACCAACGCTTGAGGCGGAAAGAACGCCGGAGACGACTCGATCCTTCACCAACGCTGGAGGCGGAAAGAACGCTGGGAACGGCTCGATCCTTCGCCAACACTGAGGGAAGAAAGAACGCCGGAGACGACTCGATCCTTCACCAACGCTGGAGGCGGAAAGAACGCTGGGAACGGCTCGATCCTTCGGTAACCATGGAGGCGGAAAGGATGCACATCCACTCTTCCCCAGCCCACACCTCTCCTGCGCGGGTCGCCGAGCTGAAGAAGGGGGGGACAAGACGGCTTTGGTAAGGAAAAACCTGCAAAAGTGCAGGTTTTCCCCTTAAAAACAGTCCATTTTGACGAAAAGCCTGCGATTGTGCAGGAATTTCCGATGAATTTGAATCTAGGCCCATGTTCGAGGCGAAAAGCCTGCACAATTGCAGGAATTTTTCGTGGTCAGGCATATCCATCGAGCAAAAACTGTACTTTTGCAGGTTTTCTTCGCGCAAACAGGCAAATGGTGCGACAGGCTCTGGCGTTTTTTTCGCACCGCGCGCAGCTCCCAGCGAGCGGTGTTGTGCTGCATGACAGCGGTCGTTCGACCACATTAGGTTTCCCCACAGCCTGACTTTCGCAGATTTTGCCGCGATGCCAATGACGGCCGTGGAGTTTTTTTGCCGGGCCGCTCCGTCTATCTTTGACGCGGAGACGGGGACACGGGCGCGCTCCCAGCCGGAACCGCGCGCCGGTCCGCTTATTTGTCGCCTTCCCACTCCGCGTAAAACTGCTCCAGGTACAGCTCCATGAAGCGGTGCCGCTCCTCCGCCATCCGGCGGGCGAAGTCCGTATTCATCAGCTCCTTCAGCTTCAGGAGCTTCTCATAAAAATGATTGACCGCAGTATCGTTGCCGCCGCGGTACTCCGCCTCCGTCATGTGCTCCCGCACCATGACGGAAGGATCGTGAATCGGGCGTCCCTTCCAGCCCGAATACGCGAACACGCGCGAGATGCCAATCGCGCCGATCGCATCCAGCCGGTCGGCATCCTGCACGACGCGGCCTTCCAGCGTGCGCATCGGCGGACGCGCGCCGCCCTTGAACGACATGGTGCCGATGATCTCCAGCACATGTTCGATCTCCGCCGCCGGCGTGCCGCTGGCGGCGAGCCACTCGCGCAGATCCCGTTCCGCCGCCGCGGGATCCGCGTTCAGCTTATCGTCGGCGACATCGTGGAGCAGCGCCGCCAGCTCGCAGACGAAGCCGTCGGCGCCCTCCTCGGCGGCGATCCTCCGCGCCGCTTGCACGACGCGGTAAATGTGCCACCAGTCGTGGCCGCTGCTGTCCTTTTCAAGCTTGGCCTTCACATACGTTTCGGCGGCCTGCAATATGCCGGTTTTATCCATCGCTGCCAACACTTCTCCTTTCACAAATGGCGCCGTCATTTCTTTTTGCGCCTTTTCCCCTCGATAACTTTCGCCTCGGCCGGCTTGACGGCTTCGGTATACTTTTGCACGATCTTTTTAAAGTTTTTGCCGTATTTGTCTTCCAGCTTGGCGCCCATATCCTTCATCAGCTCATGCATCACAATGTCGTGGAAAAAGTTGTTGAGCAGCAGCTCCACCATCGCCGGATGCTCCGTCAGCATCGCTTTCGCAGGCTCGCCGCCGCCTCTCGTGCCGATGACCGCGAGCTTGCGGTCGATCAGCAGCGTGAACTTGCGCCCGCCGCGTTCCTGCCATGTTTCCTCACGGCCGTGCGGAAACAGAACTATCCCGCCTGGAAGCTCCGCCTCCCCGACGCACGATACGAGCACGCGCACGCCCTGCTCCTGCGCGTGAACCAGCTCGTCCTTCAGCAGCTCCGCTTCTTCGGACCACAGGTCGAGAAGCGCCTCCTCCTTCGCTTTCCTCAGCTCGGTGCGGATGCGCTCCACGACCTTTGCGTCGCCCTCCAGGCTGAAGTACTCGGACCGCTGCGCATCCTGCTGCGGCATATGCGCCTTGACGAAGCGGATCGAAGCTTGCAGCTCCGCTTCGATTTTGTCGCCGATCTCCGCGATCGGCACGCTTTGGTAATGCGTCGGCTCGCCGTGGCTCGTCAGCACGACGCCTTTCTCCGCGAGCTTTTGCAGCGCGGAGTAGACGTTAGAGCGGGAAACGCCCAGCCGCTTGGCGATTTCGTAGCCCGTCTGCGTGCCTGATTCCGCCAGCACATGCAGGCATTTGGCTTCAAGCTCCGTGAAGCCGATATTTTTCAAATGCTGCAGGATCTCTTCCACAAGCCATTCCCCCTTTTAGCAGTCCGTCCGACGGAGCTGCTTTTGCGCATACCCAATGAATCATGACCGCATATACTGCCGCTTACGCTGCATCAACACTGTCAATTTGCATATATACCTTCTGCGTAGTACATCGGACAGACTTCTAGACAGTCCGTCCAACGGAGCTGCTTTGTGCATACCCAATGAATCATGACCGCATATACTGTCGCTCACGCTGCATCAACACTGTCATTTTGCATACATACCTTTTACGTAGTCCCCCAACATACTACTAGGTTGTGTACACTTCGGGCTCCATGCCCAAAACTCCGGTCTCGTAAGCCTGGTACGCATTTTGAATGCCATAGATCACATCTTGAATCCGGTAAAATCCGCCGCAAAAAGCCCGGGAATCTTTGAGTTCCTCCCACATGTTGTGATAGGCGACCGTATCTTCCGTCTCGCAAACGACAAAATCGCTGCACTTGCCGCTGAACGCGTCCGCATCGAAATATCGCACTTTCACCTGCGGAGCGTGACGCCCGATAATAGCATACAGTTCAGCCGCATACTCCCTGCGGGATTCGCGCGGCATCGCCAGCCAGGCGGGATCAACCTGCAGCAGAACGATAAAGCAGTGGTTCATGTGCATTCACCTCATTAGTAGTTTTGTTTAATACTACTATAATGTATTTGTCTAAATATTGCAACAAAGGTACCCTATTCTTACATCAAATTTATATTTCATTCGGGTGTTGACTCCAACCTTAGGTTAGGCTTTATCGTTGAAAATAGGAGGTGAACACAGTGTTCTACACCGTTAAAGAGGTTTGCGATCTTTCCGGCGTCACTATCAAAACGCTGTACCATTATCACAAAATCGGGCTTCTTGTGCCCAAGGGAACGACGGAAGCCGGCTATCGCTTATACGGGATGGAGGAGCTAGAAAGGCTCCAGCGCATTTTGTATTACCGCGAGCTTGATTTTTCGCTCGATACCGTCAAACAGCTGCTGGAAGAGAATGGCGGACACGAGTCGCTGCTGGTTGAGCAAAAGAAGCTGCTGACCGCCCGCAAACAGCGGCTGGAGAAGCTGATTCACACGTTGGAGCAAACGATAACAAAGCGGAAGAAGGGAGAACCTATGCATCCATCGGAGCTGTTTCAAGGTTTTCACAGCGAGGACGAATGGAAGGACGCGCTCAAGGAGCAGAACGATTATCTGAAAGAAACGTACGACTATGATCTGCTCGCGGCCGGGCCGATCGAGGCGGCGGAAATGAACGAGCACGCGAGGGGAGCCATCCGGTTCATGACCGGAATGGCGGATGCGCTGCGCTCGGGGCTCGCAATCGACAGCGCCGAAGTGCGGGCGCTGATCGGCGGCCACCTTGCGTTCCTGCGGACGCACGGGCACGAGATCGACGGCGCCGGTTATGCGGCGCAGGCGCGCTTTTTCCTCGCGGACGATTTTCACCGCGGGATGTTGGAGAGCCAGCAGGTTGGGCTGGCGTATTATTTGTGCCTCGCGGCCGAGAGCTACGCGCAGGCCGCATAACGGCAAAAAGCCGCCCGGGTCCCCACTAGCCCGGGCGGCTTTTTGCCGTTATATCCGCTTGCCTCAGGATGGAAACCGGTTCGTAGTACAGAACGTTTTGTAGTCCGGCATGCGCACCTTGTCGTTCTTGACCGCCGGCAGGTCAAACGGAGTGAACCCAACAATTTTTTAAACGCATATATTGACATTGATAATCATTATCAATTAATATGTATTTGATTTGCTTCCCCTGCCGCCGCCTTAGCGGTGGAGGGTTTACCAACCGAGCGATTTTATCGTCTGTACGAACCTGACCATTTTCAAAAAATCCAGTGGAGGGATACCGATGTCCAGTATCATTATCGTTTTTGCCAGTATGACAGGAAATACGGAAGAAATGGCCGATCTCATCGCCGACGGAATCAGGGAAGCGGGAGTCGAGCCTGTCGTCAAAAATGTCATGGACGCCAGCGGCAGCGACTTGACCGAATACGAAGGCATTCTGCTTGGCGCTTATACGTGGGGAGACGGCGACCTGCCTGACGAATTCGAAGATTTTTACGAGGAAATGGACGATCTCGATCTGTCGGGGCGCAAATCCGCCGTATTCGGCTCCGCCGATTCTTCTTACGCGCAGTTCGGCAAAGCCGTCGATACACTGGAAGAAAAGCTCGCCGATCTTGGTGCGGAAAAGGTGCTGGACGGCTTCAAAGTCGAGCTGAACCCCTCTGCCGATGAAAAACAACAGCTTAAAGAATTCGGCAAAAAATTCGCGGCTGCGGTCGCCGTCACCAGCTAAGTGGCGGCTGCTTCCCCCCCGGGGAAGTCATTGCGCATCCGCCACAATCCGCGCGATTCACGGTATGAAGTCGGAAACGGCCGTCCCGCTTGGATTCGGAACGGCCGTTTATCTCCTGGCTATAGAGGCCTTAGCTTCGTTCGTATGCACGATCCGCGAAGCGTGTAGAATCGCTTAGCAACGGCGACAGCAAAGGTATTTTTTTCGTCCGACCGCCTAAATAAACATCCAGCAGCCTCCGATTTACCCCTATGCTCCCCGTAGGATCGAGCTCCGATGCGGAAACAGGATTATATTGTTAATTTGCAGGGCATATTAACTGTAATTGAAATGAATTCGCGAGAGGAGTACATCCACATCTATGGAAACAAAAAAATCGGTCTTATACGCCAACATCATCCCGATGGCCGAGCTGGATACCGCAGAGAAACGGCTTCACCCGTTCCCTGTTTATAACCGCCTGCGCCAAACGACACCCGTGCGTTACGATGAAAGCCGCAACTGCTGGGATGTGTTTCGCTATGAGGACGTACATCGGATTTTAAAAGATCCTGCCGGCTTTTCCTCCCGCCGCTCGCTTACCGGAGCAGATAACGAATCCATCTTGACCCTTGATCCTCCGAAACATACGCAGATGAGAGCGCTGGTCAATAAAGCTTTTACTCCGAAGGTGATTTCCGAGCTGGAACCGCACATTGCGTCCATTACGAATGAATTGTTGAACGTCGTCTTGGACAAAGGCAGCATGGATACGGTACACGATCTTGCAGTTCCTCTTCCTGTTATCGTGATTGCCGAGCTTTTGGGCGTTCAGCCGCAGGATCGCGATTTGTTTAAAGAATGGTCCGATATTCTCGTGATGGGAGCCGATACAAATACGGAAGAGGCCCTCAATCGGGTAATGGCGACAAAAAAACGAGCCCTTGACGAGCTGCAAGCTTACTTTAGCCAAATTGTCGAGAAGCGGAGAACCGCGCCCAAGGAAGACCTGATTTCGCTGCTTCTTTCGGCCGAGATCGAAGGACGCAAGCTGAATGATAAAGAAATACTCGGATTTTCTATTCTCCTTTTGGCGGCCGGCAACGAAACGACTACAAATCTCATTGCCAATGCGGTCCGCTGTCTAACGGAAGAGCAGACCGTACAGCAGCAGTTGAGAGAGAATCCCGATCTCATTCCCGGTTTTATTGAGGAAGTGCTTCGTTATTATCCGCCTATTCAGGCTATCGGGAGGATTGCCGTTTCCGACACCGAGATTGGCGGCAAACAAATCAAAGCAGGCGATCAGGTAGTCTCCTGGGTTGCTTCGGCTAACCGTGACGAGAGCACGTTCAACGATCCCGACAAGTTGATTATAGACAGGAAGCCGAACGCCCATCTCTCCTTCGGTTTCGGCATTCATTTTTGCCTGGGTGCGCCTCTGGCCAGGTTGGAGGGCCACATCGCTTTACGAACCATGCTGGAACGAATGAAAGATATCCGCTTCGTGCCGGGTTCGCAGCTTGCAACCGTTCAAAGCCCGTTTGTCTACGGGGTGAAGCAATTTCCCATTACATTCCAACCGGTGAAAAGCTAGAGCGTTTCCACTTCCACGATCTCGATGAATTCCATGCTTTTCAGTTCCTCGTAGACTTCGGTGGCGTATTTTCTATCGATATATACGATGAAGTTCAGCTCCTGCTGCTCGCAGCTCAGCTCTTTGATGTGCACGCTTTTCATTTTGTAGCCGCTGGCAATGATCGATTTAATGATGTGCGTCAAATTTCCTTTGCTGGAGACAACGAGTCTGACACGCAAATCTTTCAAAAGCAGCGGCTTCGGGCCGACTCTCTTGATGAAAAAAGGAAGCGCGACGACGCTGATCATGATGAGCAGCAGCCCGGCAAAAGCTTCCCCGATAAATCCGGCCCCTACGGCGATGCCGAGTCCGCTCGTTCCCCATATCATTGCGGCTGTCGTAAGCCCGACGATTACGTCGTTATGCTTGCGGAGAATCGCGCCCGCTCCGAGGAAGCCGATTCCGCTCACCACTTGGGCCGCGAGCCGCATCGGATCCATCACATGCAGCCCTGCGACCGCGAATTTGTTGGCGGATTCGATCGAGACGATCGTCAGCAAACAGCTGCTCATGCAGATGACCAACGTCGTTTTCAGACCGAGAGGTTTATTGCGCACTTCCCGCTCCAAGCCTATAATCAAGCCGAATACGGCTGAAATGACCAATTTTAATACAATATGATAATCCACGTTCACCAACATATACGTTCCCCCTTATGCGCCGACCTTGAAGCTATAAATATATTTACAATATCTTAACAATTGATTTTTGTAAACCACTAAAATCGCCCGGGTCTCCTCGACGAAAATGATAGGCAGGCAAAAAAACAACCACTGCGAACATGGCGTTGCAATGTGCCGAAGAGGGCAAGGCGTATGTCGGGCAAGAACGGCTGCATCTAGGAGTATGGCTTGAGGCAGCTTGACGACTGACCGGGCCGATGGGAAAACCTGCGAAAGTGCAGGAATTTTCTTTGAAAATGGTTCATTTTGGCGAAAAGCCTGCAATTGTGCAGGAATTTTTGTCAAAAACGAGTGTTAGGCCCATCTGTCGGTGAAAAGCCTGCACAATTGCAGGAATTGCGCGAAGCAGGCGCGTTAAGGGGCAAAAACCTGCACTTTTGCAGGCTTTCTTCGAGCAAAGCCATACAGCTTACGCAACCGCCCCGGCGGGCGGGTTTTTTCACATAAAAAAAGAGCGTCCAAGACGGCGGCCGGCGCTCATCTCAGACACTCTATATCCGAAACCGGTATCCCGCTCCCCAGATCGTTTCAATATACTGCGGGTTCGACGGGTCCTGCTCCATCTTCTCTCTCAGCTTGCGGATGTGGACGGTGACCGTCGCGATATCCCCCATGGAATCCATCCCCCATATGTGATCGAAAAGCTGATCTTTGCTGAACACGCGGTTCGGATTCATCGCCAAATAGGCCAGCAAGTCGAATTCTTTCGTCGTAAAAATGACTTCTTTCTCATTGACGAAAACGCGGCGCGCGGTTTTATCGATCATCAGCCCGCGGATGCGGATTTCGTCGTTCCGGGACTCGCGGCGGCCCATCAGGCGTTCGTACCGGGCCAAATGGGCTTTGACCCGCGCTACGAGTTCCCCCGGGCTGAAGGGCTTGATAATATAATCGTCGGCGCCGATGCCGAGACCGCGAATTTTATCGATGTCTTCTTTTTTCGCGGATACCATAAGGATCGGAATGTCTTTTTCGGAGCGGATTTTGCGGCAAATTTCGAAGCCGTCCACTTTCGGCAGCATCAAGTCGAGAATGATCAGGTCGTAGTCCGTGCTCATCGCGCGCTGGAGCCCCTTGTCGCCGCTGTTCTCAATATCGGCTTCGTAGCCGTTGATCTCCAGATAATCCCGCTCCAATTCGGCAATGCTTTGCTCGTCTTCAATAATCAAGATGCGGCTCACTTCAATTCCCCCTCAGGCTTGCTTAACGGCAAAGCGATATATACCGTCGTTCCCCGGCCGACTGCGCTGGATGCCCATATCAGCCCGCCGTGCTCTTCCATAATTTGCTTGGCGATGGCGAGCCCCAGTCCGCTGCCTCCGGTAGACGAATTGCGCGACGGGTCAGCCCGGTAAAACCGGTCAAAAATATGCGGCAGCGCTTCCTCCGGAATGCCTTGACCGTTGTCTTCTATATGAATGACGGCTTGACCGTCAATTTCTTTCACGCCGATCCAAATTCTGCTATCCGCTTCTGCACTGTACTTGACCGCATTTTCGATAATGTTCAAAAGCACGCGCTTGAGTTTCTCGCGGTCCGCCGTCACATGGCACGGCCTGTCGGGAAGCTCCATCAGTTCAAAACGGATGCCCTTCTTCTCCATATCCATTTGCAGCTCCTGCGCGCAGTCCAGCACATATTGGCCCAGATCGACGCGTTCGAACTGAAACGGCACTTTACCCAAATCGAGTTTGGAAAACAAAAACAATTCGTCGATGAGCCGGTCCATATCCGTCGCCTTGTTATAGATCGTTCTGACATACCGGTCCAGCTTATCCGGCGAATTGGTGACGCCGTCCATAATGCCCTCGACGTAACCTTTGATCGCGGTGACCGGCGTTTTCAAATCGTGCGAAATATTCGAAATCAGCTCTTTGCGGTTTTCTTCGTATTGCAGCTGCAAATCGACGGAGTGCTTCAGCCTGCGCCGCATTTCTTCAAAAGCGATGCTGAGCTGGCCGATCTCATCGTCGGAATGAGGGACGACCTCGAAATCGAGGTTGCCTTCTTTAATTTGCACGGCAGCCTGCTTCAGCGACCGCAAAGGACGAATGATGCTCCGCGAGACCAAATAGGTCAATACGCCGTTCGTGAGAACCAATATGCCAATAAAGGCGAAAATGAACGAGTTGGAAAACTGGTGCAAATATTTTTGAAAATTGCTGCCGTCCAGAAAAACGAAAACAGACCCTTTGCTCCGGTCGGAAAAGGTAAAGTCCTGCTGCCGAGTTATCCACAGCGAGCCTTGACTTCGATGAAATTTGCCGGTGGAAGTATCGCCATAATCGGGAAGCATCGCCGGGTCTAAGGCATCCGCCTGTTTCAAATAAGGAGAAGCGTACGCAATTTCGTTATTTTTGCGGACGATCAGGCCCATGTTGATTTTGTGCAGCCGGTCTTCCAGTTCTTTGACAAACTGCGGGTTCAGAAACAGATCCGGCTGGCCTGCCGATTTTGTTTTAATGTCGGCGAATATTTCGGCCTCCTGATCGATGACGCGCTTGATCGGATTGCCCTGGCTGTAATCTACATCAAATAACGACTTTATATTGCCCAATGTCGCAATGCCGATCAAAATTACGGCTAGCCCGGAGAGTACAAGCGGCACAAGAAGCATGGCTATATAGGAAAGCACCAGCCGTAAGCGGATGGACATGCGAATCAGAGCTCCTTTTTATCAAAAAAATAATACCCTGCTGTAAAAAACAATATACTACATGCAGCCAAAAACATAAACACGCTCCATATTTTCCCTCCGGCGAGCGATGCCCCGATCCACAGCATATGCCAATCCGTGTAAGCTGTCGGCGAGTATGCAGCGATTTGCGGGAGGAAAAACGCCGCCACCTTGAAGGCGAGATACACCAGGATGCTGACCGTCAATACGCCGCTGCTGCTGGTGAAGAACTGCGCCAGGAATACCGCCGCCAGACTGAGCGCGAACAAGGGCGCGAATGCGACCGTATAGGCGATAAACCAATCAAGCAGCGCAGCCGGGCCGCCAAAATGTTGAAAAAACAACGATGCGCCGATCGACGCCAGCAGCGCCGCGGCCAAATACAAAGCGATGTAAATGCCCAAGGCGATCTGCTTGGAGGCAAACACCTTGAGCCTCGAAATCGGCCGGGTCAGCGTGATTTTCATCGTCCGGTCCCCCATCTCGCCGGAAAACGAATCGGCCGCACCCATGAATACGAAGAGCGGGAGGAAAATCCCGGTGAACAAACCGAGCATAAGGATCGGAAAATCCTGCGATGCGATTGCGCCGATGCCGATCCCGTTCTGAAAACGGGATAGAAGCAAGCCCGCCGTTACCGGCAGAAGCAAAATGACGGCCAGGAAAAAGAGCGTCTTCTTTTTCGAGGCTATTTTGATCGTCTCGTTGTAGATGCCCGCCGTTAAACTATGCATGAAGGGCCACCTTCCTGACTTCTTTGATTTCGTGCAAATACGACGCTTCCAGCGATTCGTGCTCTTCAAGCAGCTCCTCGACAAGAGCCTCCCGGATCAGCCTGCCCTGGTGAATAATCCCGATGCGGCTGCACATCAGCTCCATTTCATGAATGAGATGGCTGGAGATGAGGAACGTAATGCGCTCCTCGCGCGCCAGCCGCATAATGGTTTCCCGGATCTCCACCATGCCTTCGATATCCAGCCCGTTCGTCGGCTCATCCAGAATCATCAGCTCCGGGCCGGACAGCATTGCAGCCGCCAGGCCAAGGCGCTGTTTCATGCCGAGCGAATACCCGCCGACCTTTTCATGCTGAAAAGGCGTCAAACCGACGATCTCCAGCACTTCGTCGACCCGGTTTTTGCCGGTCTGCGGATAGAAGCGAGCCGCGAGCTCCAAATTTTTTCTGCCGCTCATATACGAGTAAGCCTCAGCGGTTTCGATGAGCACCCCCACCTTCTCCATCGCCTGCTCATATTGAGTGGAGACATCGTAACCGAACAGCTTGACCTTGCCCCGGTCCGCCCTGCACAGTCCTGCCATGATTTTCATCACGGTCGTTTTGCCGGCCCCGTTGGGCCCGAAAAAGCCGTAAATGTCGCCTTGGCGGACCGTCATCGTCACCTCGTGGATGCCGCGCGAATTGCTGTATGTTTTTGTGAGACTATCGATCTCGACTATCGGTTTCATGTCATCTGCCTGCCTTTCCGTCCGAGCGGCGGGAAAAGCCCCGAATGGACGCTCTCCCCGCTCCCGCTTCATCATTACTGTTCTTGATCAAAATGCCCTTCGCCGAGTTTCACGGTTTCCACTTGCTTGCCTGTGAGATCCACTTTGTCCGGAGTCGTGGCGTTCAGGTTGGACAGGCTCATACCCACGTTCAGCACAACATCGTGACTCGCTCCCTTGCCGTCTTTGCCGGAAATGCGGATCTGCGCCGTCTGGTTCGTGATGTGATTGTCCGCATCTACCGTCGCGTTGACTTCCACTTCATCCATCTTGATATCCTGCGTCAGCTGCGGCAAGCTGTTTTTCAGACTGGCCACATCGATGCCCAGCGTTTCCGCCGCTTTAGGCATAGGCTTGTTGGCGTTGTCCGCGGTGCTGTGCTTGATCAGCAGCGAGCCTACCGTGTTGACAACCGGAGGAATTTGACTGCCGGACAGCTTGAAGTGAATATCTTTGGCGTTACCGGCTGCGTCGTTCATCGTTACGTAGTTTTTGAGATTTCCGACGAGCGCATCCACCACGTTCTCCGCCTCTTGGATCATTTCCGGATTGGCTTCGTGCTTCGAATCCGCGAATTTGCCGTGTTTGCCGGCGAAGTTCGAATGGTCCAGCACTTTATACACATCGGATTCTCCGGTTTTTACAATTTGCTTGCCGTCCTGGTTGTATACCTGAATCGTCTGCTCGTCCGCACCGCCTTTCACCGTGATTTGGGCGCTTCCGGCCTGTCCGGCCCGGTCCTGCTTGATCGTGGAGCTGACATTTAACAAAGATTCGCCGTTATCCTGCAGCGTGACTTGAACCTGTCTGGTCACATTCGTTACAGCCGCCGTACTTTTCACGGCCGATTTGAAAGTCTCGTAGCCGGGCGCGTCCCCCACCCCTGCATATACCGAAGTGACCAGCATCATACTCCCTACCGCCACGCCTAAACCGATCATCGCCAACTTTTTCATATCTACCTGTTTCCTCCTCCTATATGCTGCCGGCTTCGGCCGGCCCGCTGGGAGTCTGCCCGACGGAATTACTTTTGCATATACACCTTCTACGTGGTTCATCGAACAGACTCCTAGTTCGAAGCGCCTTCGCTTCTATATATCCATCATATCTCCCAAGACTTAACTGCCGATAAAACAGTTCTAAAGCTGCCCTAAAACAATTCTTAATTTTTTCTAAAGTGCCGAAAAAAGGCGGGCAATTCTTATAGGTGTTTGGGCTGGAGCGCCAAGCCCCAGTTCCCGCTTGGGCAGCAGCAGCCGGCGAACGACTAAAAGAGCAGAGTCGCCACGACAAGCATAACTTCGTGCGTTCCATCGGCCGGAAACCCAAAATAGGCCCCCTTCACAACGAGGGGGCCTCGGGTTTCGCCACGGCCGTCCGCAGGGCGCGGGGCGCGGATGCGGGGCGCGGGGCGCGAGGCGCAACTGCAGGGCGCGGGGCGCGGATGCGGGGCGCGGGGCGCGAGGCGCAACTGCAGGGCGCGGGGCGCGGATGCGGGGCGCGACGGCGGGGCGCGGGGCGCGATGGCGGGGTGCGGGGCGCGGATGCGGGGCGCAACCGCGGGGCGCGGTTCGTAGCTGCATGACGGGCGGTCATGAGCCAGCTTGCGAGCCAGAACCGAAGAAAACCTGCAAAAGTGCAGTTTTTTCCCGCGGAAATGGTTCATTTTAGCGAAAAGCCTGCGAAAGTGCAGGCTTTTTCGATGAAAATGAACCCGAGCTCCTTTGCGCGGCGAAAAGCCTGCACTTTTGCAGGAATTCTCGTGATCAGCGCATACCGGGCGCAAATTCATGTATTTTTGCAGGTTTTCTTCGCACCGCAAGGCGGATTCTGGCTGTCGGCCATGGCGTGCGTTTTTTTCAATCGCACTGCGCGCAGCTCCCATCGCGCGGTATTGCGCTGCATGCTGGCAGTCGGTCGACCACAGCCTAATAGGCCCCCTTCACAACGAGGGGGCCTACGTTTGCGCCATGCCGGCCCTTTAGCCTGCCGGCACTGCAATCATCCACTGCGCGGGCACAGCCGCTATTTGATCTGCAAATTGACCAGCAGCGCTTTGTGGTCCGATAGTTCGGGCTGCGGAGACGTGGTATAAGAGAGGATCTTCACGTTCGGATTGTACAGGAAATGGTCGATCCGCCACAGGTAATGGCCGCCAACTTCCCATGTGGTCGGGAACAGGCTTCCCGAATATTTTGCGGCATCGTTCAGCTCGCTGCGGAGCGCATCTAGGCTGCCCATGAGCAGCGTCGTATTGAAGTCGCCCGTGACGAACAGCGGCTTGTCTCCTACTTCATCGATGAAGGCTTGCGCTTCTTCGAGTCCAATGGTTCGGCTCTGATGGCGTCGCTCGGCATAGTCCCAGAACGCCTTGGTCATTATGGGGTTGCCCAGATCGACGTGCGGCTCCAGATGCATGCCAACGACATTCAGCTCCTTGCCGCCGACATCCAGCGTCAGCAGCAGCGCCTGCTTGGTGGCAGAGAGCGTATGCCGCTTCACGTGGTACTTGCTGATGACGGCGAACTGATCCTCCGTCACTACCTCATAACCCGGGAAGGCGGCCTCAATCTCGGCCCGCTTGTCGATCAAATACGGCTTCCAATCCGGCGTATTGTACAGATATTCCTCCAAAATATACAGATCCCGCCTGCTCTCCTTCAGGAAGGTGTACATTTGGGAGGGCTCCTCGCCCTGATTCCAGAACTCCGTATTCCAGTCCATCACCTTCACACTGTCCCCATCGCCGCTTGCCGAAGCCCTGGAGAAGTGAAGCGCATCGAAGTTGATGTCCGCCCGCGGAATGACCACAATAAGCAGCAGCAGCGAGCAGATCAGCAGGAATGCCTTGCGTCTCGCCCGAATGAGCAGCAGGGCGCTCAGCATCGGCAGGAACAGGACGAAAAAAGGCGGGACGCTGCTGACGACATTCCACCAAGCCGCACGTCCGGCAATGAATTGCATACAGATGAATACGACCAAAACAAGTACAACTGCAGCGACCTCTCTCCAATTGCGCTTAGAAAAAATATTTCGCATATTTGATCGCTCCTTGGTTCCAAAGCGAATTATTCCCAAGCCCCGTCGAACGATCCGTCGTCTTGCGCTGATGCTCCAGATACCAGCGGTAATTGCGGACGAGGGAGTCCTGATTCGAATATTTCGGACGGTAGCCAAGCTGATTGATCGCCTTATCGAGCGAGACATAATGATTGCGGTTCAGCTTCATATATAGACGCTTGTAGAACGGCGACAGCTTCAGCTTCTCCAGCACATACAGCGCCGCGGTCATCGGCAGAGCAGGAAAGCAGATGATCCGCTTGCCGAAACCAGCTTCATCCATAACCGCCTGATAATCCTCGCGGATCGAAGCGAACTCTTTGGCCCCGATATTGAACAGATCGTTGACCTTGTCCACGTCATTGATCATCGCCATGTAGATCGCCTGGCACAGATCCTCAACATCGAGCAGCTGATAGCGGTTCGTCCCTTTGCCCAACATCGGGAAATGCCGGCCTTCGCTCGCCCACTCGTACAGAATGGCGAAGGTGCCCAGCCGATGCAGGCCAAGGAACGAGCGAGGTCGCAGAATCGTGACGCATTTGCCCTGCTCACGCCATTTCTCGCATAGCCCTTCGGCAATGATTTTCCCCTTATTATACGGGTCGTACGGCCGCACCTCATCATTCTCGGTCGTCGGCGCCTTCTCCGGAACGCCATAGACCGAGGTCGACGAAATGTAGACGAAGCGCTGCGCCCTGCCGGTTTGGAACGCCCCATCCAGAAGTGTGCGCGTGCCGTTCACGATAATGTCGAGAATCTGCTCCTCCGTGAACGTCGGTGAAGCCGATGCGCAGTGAAGGACGATGTCGATATCCTTCATCACCTCTTCCACCTGCTGCCTGTCCCGGATGTCGCAGCGGACGGTCTTGAACTTCATGACATGCTCGGGCGGATGGACCAGATCCATCAGAACCAGCTCATAATCATCCTTGGCATAAGTCTGCAGGTACTCGACCATGTTTTTGCCGAGCACGCCGTTATTGCCGGTAATCAGCACATTTTTCTTCATCGATGGTCACTCCCCGTATTTATATTTAAGACGAAACTCTTTGCTGCCGAAATATTCAAAAAAACCGCGTACGAAGCCCCAGAAGCAGACGGCCGTAATTCCCCAATGCACACCGATAAAATAGAGCGTGAACAGCAGCCCCTTCTCCTTGAGCACAAACACATACTGTCCGAAATCCGTCAAAATGAAGATCGCAAGACTTGCGATCAGCATGTAGAAGAAATAAGGATGGACGACGGATAAGGGCAGCAGCAGCGTGCTGAGTCCGACGAACAACATACCGAGCCCGCGAAGCGGGGTTTCGAATCCTTTGGTAAATTTCTTGCGGTGGAAGTAAAAAGGAATCCGCTGCCGGGCACGCTCATGCATTTTTCTCGCCAGCCGTTTGAACCGGTGCTCTTCATCGTGATAGCCCATGACCGCGCTGGTCAGGAGAAGCTTGTATTTCTCATTGATCCGATGGCCAAATTCGATATCCTCGGAATTGTTCAGCTTTTCGTCGAAGCCGCCGAGCTCGATAAATACCGATTTCTTGACCGCGCCGAGAGAGAAGAAGCCGGCCGTCACATACCCTTCCGAGCTGATCCGCCAATAATAGTTCTGAAGTGTCCGGTATTCCTCGAACAAGCTGTCGTTGAACAGAGCTTCCTTCGCATAGATGCCGCAAACCGAGCCAAGCGAAGGGTCAAGTTCGAAGGCGCGGACCGTATGCTCGATCGCATCGGGGAACAGGGCCACGTCGCTGTCGAGGAAGAACACAATCTCGCCCTTCGCGTGGGCAACGCCGGTATTGCGGGCTGCGGAGACGCCGTTGTTCTTCGTTTGAATGATGGTGCACGGATACTGCCGCGCGATCTCAACGGAATTGTCCGTACTGCCGTCGTCGACCAGGATAACCTCGATCGGCTCGTAGGTTTGATGCATCAGCGAATCCAGACATTTGGGCAACGTTTTCGAGTAGTTATAGTTCGGAATAATGATAGAAACCAAAAGATCGCGGTTCATGCCATGGCTCATACCATTCACCCCTTCCATTGTTCTGCAGCCGGCTTCTCCTGCATAATCTGCCGGTTTATACTGAGGCCGAACAGCTTGTGCTTAATGTAGAAGACCGACAGTACCCAGTACGTCAGGCTGAATTTATATTTGTTCATCATGTACTTGAGATTTTTCATCGACTGCATCGTCCGCTCCGCCACGTTGAAGCTGCTGTCATGGAGCAGATGATAGCTTCTGATGCTGCTGTCCTTGTTGAACGCCAGCCGGAGCCTGGAGAGACGGATGCCCAGATCCAGATCCTCATGCCCCCAGCCCTTGAAGTTGTCATCGAACATACCTACCTTAATCAGATGCTCCCTGCGGACCGATACATTGCCGGTATAGAACGACAGCCAGTTGAGCCTGCTGGTCGGCTTGATCGGCAGCGGCTTATGAAGCTCCTGATCGACCAGTTTCGCCTGCAAAATCGCCAGCCGCTCCTCCTGATTGCCATACTGGAACAGTTCCTCGATTTCCTTTTCCGTAAACAGCACATCCTGTCGCTCGCCAAGCAGAATGCACGGCTTCCGCTGCCCTTCGATATGCTTCTTCACGAAGTCCGCCCCCGGTACCCGGTCGTCGTCGAGGAACACAACGATCTCGCCTTTTGCCTTCTCGATCCCCAGATTGCGGGCAGCCGACCGGCCGACATTTTTCCCGCAGACGACCATGACCGGCTTATAGGCGAATTTCAGCTCCCTGAACGCCGCCACCATCGCCGGGTCGCAGCCGTCGAACACAACAATCACTTCCGCATCCCGGTCAATCTGACCCTCCAGCCCCTGCAGCGTTAACCGGAGCCGGGACAGCTTGTCCTTGGTCGGTATGACAATACTGATCTTCATACGCCCTCATCCTCCATCATCCGGGAGTGCCTTTTAGGCCTGCATCTGCTGTATGGAAGCCGTCTGTCTCGCCTGCTTGAGATACTTGAACCGAATCAGCAGGACGAACGTTCCGAGCAGTACGCATTGGGTGATAAGGTTCGCGACCATCGTTCCCCAAATCCCGTTATATTTCGTCAATACCAAATACACCGCAATCAATAAGGGCAGCGGAATGCCAAGTGCCGTCAGACACATCATGGCCCCCTTCTTCCCCTCCATGGAGAATACCGAATGGAAAATCCAGTAGATGAAATGAAACCCTGTACTCACGGATACCAATCCGACATACGTCCAGTTCAGCGGATACCCTTTGCCGTAAAAGAACAGCAGCACGACACACAGCAGCATGTTGCCGATGATCGCAACCGGAAGCAGCAGTGGGATGAACCTGACGATCAGGCTGTACACCCTGCCCTTGTCCAACTGAGCTACCGTCGGCAGAAAGACGACCGCGAACACCTCATGGAACAGAAGATTGAAGAAGTTCTTCACATTGACCTGATAGACCGAATACATGCCCACGTCATAGCTGGAGCAAAAATAATTGACAATGAACAAGTCGCTGGCAAACAGAATGTTCGAGAACAGCAGACTGATCATGGTCACGCCGCCATACCGGTACAGCTTCCCCGCCATCTCCTTGGAGAAGGTGAATTTGCTGCCCCGCAGCCCAATCAATGCGATGAGTGTGAACAGCACGAAGCTGACGATCAAAGCGATAATGAAATACGGGTACGTATCCAGCCGGGTATAGCAGGCCAGCACGATGATGAAGAACACGCATGTGCCGATTAATTTGGCCACACTGAGCAGGAAGAACTTCTGCTTCGCCCTCAGCACCGATTCGGACACCATCGAGAAATTAAGCGCCACTGCGAACACAATGCTGAGCGTCCACTCCGTCGCCGATATATGCCCGAACACATTCATCGCCTGGGTCACACTGAGATACAACGCCGTCCATAGAATGACCAGTATCGTATTGCAGACCACAATCGTCCCTATGATCTGCTGCTCCTGCAGCTTGTCCTGCTCGGAGGGCTGGTCGGAATGGGCCGGGTAGTACTTGATGGTCGAAAGATGAATGCCGAATACCATTGGAATGATGAGGAAATACGCGATATTTTGCACCAGAGTGATATCCCCGAGGGCAACGACACCCAGATGCCGGGCAGCCAAAATGAGGCCGGCAATATTCAGAACAGCCGCTACCATGCGGAAAATAAACACGGTGCCCAAATTGCTGAAAAAGCTTGCGATCGCCCGATTGCTCAACAATCCGGAGGCGAGCCTGCCTGCGCGTTCCCGGGACAATGCCTTCATACTCATATTCATCTACCCTATTTCCACTTGGATTGGTTGTACTGCCGCCGCTTGCGGCTACACGATCACATTGCTCTGCAGAGATACGTATACGACAAGCCACAGCAGCAGGATCAAGCGCATCGGCTTGTCCCTGAGCAGCACAAGCTCCGGACTTTCCCCGTATTCGGTTTTATTAGTCAGGTACTGATATCTTAGAATGCCGTACAGAACAAGGGGGATGGTGACAATCAAATACTTGGATTGTGTCTCGTTGATGATGAAGTAGGAGTAGGTGAGAATGGAGCAAGCGGTAAGCATCGGGATAATTTCATTGAGCAAGCCGATCGAGTATTCGCTTAAGCTTTTGCGTGTGTGCGTGGAGTGGTCTGCCAGCGTCAAAATTTCTTTGCGCCGTTTATTGAAGCCGAGGAACAAGGTGAGGAAGGCGATGCTGAGCAGGAACCAGATGGATACTTTGCCGCTCGTAACGAGACATCCGGCCAATGCCCGCAGGACGAAACCGATTGAGATAATGATGACGTCGATCAGTACATACCGCTTGAGCTTGAAGGAGTAGAATAGGTTGAGGATAAAATAACTGAGAATGACTGCCCCGAAATAGATGTTCAACAGAAAGGACAGCAGCAGCGTGCATGGCCCCAGAATAAACAGGATCACAAGCGCTTGATGAATCTTGATATGTCCTGCCGGCAGCGGCCTCATCTTCTTGACGGGATGAAGCCGGTCAGCCTCAATATCGACAATATCGTTGATGATATAGACGCAGCTTGAGATGCCGCAGAACAGCAGTAAGGCCAGTATGGTGTTCTCGACCATGCCGATAGTCATCTGGTGGAACGAAATCAGAACGCCGGCGAAAATAAAGCCGTTCTTCGTCCACTGCTTGTACCGCAGCAGCTTCATGATGTGCCCGAACAACGGCATTCGGTGCTTAACGTTTACCCAGATCTTGGGAATCGTTGCAATGGTTTCATCGCTATCCATATAGGGTTACACCCCTTTTCTATTAAATTTCATTGTGTTATATCGCAGCAGCCGTATTCAATCGATGGAGCTGCTCAGGGCTGAGAACAACCTCAAGCGCATCCAGATTCTCCTGAAGCTGCTCTACAGTGCTCGCTGCAATAACCGGAACAACCGGCGGCTTGCTTTGGAGCATCCATGCCAGAATGACCTGGTTTTTCGTAGCCCCCGTCTCTTCGGCAATCTCCCTCAATACCCGAATACGCGCCTCGGCGTCCGCTCCGGTGTACTGATGGGGAAGCTCGCGGTCCGAACGGGTGTATGATCCGTTAAGCAGCGGGGAATACGACAACAGCGTCACATCGTCATGCGATGAGCAGTACTGCAGCATTTCGTCGGATACACTGATCTGCACGTCGAAATCCGCTCCCGGCTTCGGACGCAGGTACGTATACCGCTGCTGGATGCAACTATACGGTGTCCAGCCATTGGCATGCGCAATCGCTTTGGCACGTTCCAGCCGGTAGGTATAGTGGTTGCTGCAGCCCAGCGTCCGGACCTTGCCTGCCTTGACCAGCCGGTCGAACGCTTCAATCGTCTCCTCAAGCGGCGTGCTCATATCGTCGATATGCGCATAATACAGATCAATGTAGTCAGTTTGCAAACGGGTCAGACTTTCGTCGACAGCCTTCATAATCGCAGCAGCGGACAGTCCTTCCTTGGCATCGAAGCCGCCTCCCTTGAAGGTCGGGTTCGCGCCGACTTTCGTCGCGAGGAAGATTCGGTCGCGGTTGCCGCGCTCCTTCATCCACTCCCCAAGCAGGGTTTCACTCTGGCCGCCTACGCCCGCTTCGCTCCAGAATGCGTAGTTGTTGGACGTATCCAGAAAGCTGCCTCCTGCATCCAAATAGCGATCCAGCAATCCGTACGATACCTCTGTGTTGTTGCGTGTGCCGAAATTCAAGCAGCCCAAACAGATTTGGCTTACATTGGAGCCGCTTTTGCCCAGTTGTACCTTTCTCATCAATAACCCTCCCTTTATTGGCGCAGAGCAGTTGTCCTTGCTCTCTCGCCTTCTTTCCTTGCAGTTCCTGTCTGGCCCGCATCTGTGAGTATAACCTCATTCGAGGCCGTTACCGGTACCGGTACTCACCTCCCTCATAAAATAAAAAATAGAGATGCATTTGCAATAGAATCGTTTGCATTGCCGTTGCAGTACTGTATGAAATTTTGTCAACATTTAAGTTGCAAACGATTCTCACTTGTAGTGTGACGCTAGGATGTTCCATTTTTCAACACTTTTGGCGGATTTCATTGATCTGATGCCCTGGGCACATGACCAAGTAATAAACGGGAATGTTCCGCGAACGGATACTATCGAGCATACAATGGAAATAATTGTATTTTTCATGTAGGATAACACAGATTGAATGCTTCCGCTTGTGTCCAAGGAAGCAATTACGGCTGCGCTCCCGGGCGAAACGACTGACCTAAGTCTTGGGACACGCATCTCTGTTTGTAGCTATTTGTCGAAAAAAAACGTTGTTAGAAAAACCTCTACTCTATCAAGGTCTTTCGAAGATGAGCGACAGCGTTTACATGCTCTTCATCTCCGATCCGCATTGCGGGCCGCTTTTCAACAAATCGCGCCGCCGGAGCCTTGGCTTTTCTGCTGCGAGTTGAGCATCATGACTGCATATAGGCTGCTAACGCTGCATAGCACCCGTCATTTCGCATACACATACCTTCTACTTAGGTTCACCGGACAGACTTCTAGCGGCATACCTGTCAACGCTCCGGAAAACCTGCAAAAGTGCATCTTTTTGCGCCTTAGTACGCTTGCTGCGAGGAATTCCTGCAAATGTGCAGGCTTTTCATCGAACATGCGGGCTCGGGGCCGCTTTTACCGAGAATTCCTGCACTTTCGCAGGCTTTTCGCCAAAACGAGCCGCTTTCGCGGAGAAAGCCTGCACTTTCGCAGGTTTTGCAGACGAGGGCCGCTCCCACCACGCAGCTTCGCAAAAACGGCACAGCGAACAAGCTGTGGGCGGAAGCGTCCCTTTTCAGCGGTGGGATACTCTGCGCAGTGTAATTTTTATCAAAAAAAGGCCCGATGAGCAATCTCATCAGGCCCTGCCCGGCTTGGACCGGCAGACCAAACCAAACCGAAACCGTTGTCGCTCCCCCGTCATGATCCCGCCCGGAATTAGAACGTGCGCAGGATGATAACCAACAGGATGAAAAGCACGAGAATAACAGCCGTGTTCGTGTGGAATCCGAAATGTGACATGGTTATTCCTCCCTTCCGCGCATGGAACTTTACCGTTCCCGCTTGATACATATCGTATGAGGCACAGGGCGGATGGGTATGGACTGCCGTCTATATTTCCGAAAGAAAAGGGGTAAGCGCCCCTCTGTAAAACAGATCCAGATGATGCTGCGCCCGGGTGCAAGCCGTGTAGAACAGCTTGCGCTCCTTCGGCTCCGCGTAGACATCGGCCCCGGCGTCGTAGAGGATCACCGCGTCGAACTCGAGCCCTTTGGCGAGGTACGCGGGCACGACCATGACGCCAGCCTCGTAGTGCTGCGTCTGCTTGCTGATCCGCTGCAGCTCCGGCAGCAGCGGGAGCAATAGCCCGTGAGCGCGGACGGCCTCGCTCTCGGTCTTGCAAATGACCGCGACGGACCCGGCTCCGCCGCCCAAGCGCTTGCGGACAGCCGCCGCCACCTTGCGGCTGAGGTCGGCTTCGTCCGCCGCGCGTTCGACCCGCGGCGGCTCGCCGCTCCGGCTGAACGGCTCGACGGGCTCGCCGTGCGGCAAAATCCGGCTGGCGAAATCGGTGATTTCGCGGGTTGAGCGATAGCTTTTGACCAGCCGGACGGTTTCCGTCTCCTGCTCTTTCATCAGCTCGCTGATGGAGGCGAACTCCCCGCCCTGATCCGCGTGCGTAAAGATGCCCTGGTTCCAGTCCCCCAGCAGGGTAAAGCGCGCGCGGGGGAACAGTTTTTTCAAATACGCGTAATGAAAAGGCGAGTAATCCTGCGCCTCGTCAACAACGACGTAGCGGATCGTGTTGACCGTCTGCTGGCCTTCGATCAAGCCTTTCAGGTACACGAGCGGCGTGGCGTCTTCGTACAAAATCCGCTCCTGCCCGAGCCGGGCGGCGGCGAATGCGCGAATCGTCTCCCAGGCCGCAGGGACCGCTTGCCCGGCGGCCCCAGTCAACTGCGCGTGGAGCGCAGCATTTTCGTACAACTCGCGGTACATGCCGAGCACATCGATGTACGCCAGACTGCGGGCCCGCTCCTTGAGCGGCTCGATCGCCCGGTGCGCCTTGGCGCGGCTCATTCGCTTCATTTCCTGCTCGGTGCCCAGGTAAGTCGGCTCTTTGGTCATTTTGCGGTAAAACCGCTTTTCCGCGTCGGCCTGAATGCCGTTCAGTCTCTCCACAATCCACTCCGTGAGGTGCTCCATCCGGTCGCCGAGCGACTGATTCGAAGCTTTGCCGTAAAAGCGGCTGCCAAGCTCCTCTGCGGAGAGCAAAACTTTGCGGCCGACCGCGAAGTCGCGGAAGCGGATGCCGGCGGTTTTCAACTTTTCGCCGTACGCTTCGATAACTCCGAGAAAAGCCGCCGACGTTTTGTAGCGAATGCTTTCCAGCCGGGCCGCATAGTCCGGGTCCCGCTCGCTCCCGGTCAGCAAATATTCAAGCTGGTCGTACGGGTCTTCAGCCGACAGGCCTATCCCTTCAAGCTTGTGCGTCAAATAGTCCTGAAAAGTCGTCTGCTGCATGTTCGTTTCGCCGAGCTCCGGCAGGACGTTGGACACGTAATCGCTGAACAGCGAGTTCGGAGAAAACAAAATCATATTATCGGCGCTGAGCGTCGTCCGGTATTTGTACAGCAAGTACGCGATGCGCTGCAGCGCGACGGACGTCTTGCCGCTGCCCGCGGCGCCCTGCACGACGAGCACTTTGTGCCGGTCGTCGCGGATGATCCGGTTCTGCTCGCGCTGGATCGTCGTGACGATGCTGTGCATCTTCTCGTCGGCGCTGCGGCTGAGCATCTGCTTCAGCATGTCGTCGCCGATGCTGATCCCGGTGTCGAACAGATCCTGCAGTTCGCCGCCTTTGATGATGTACTGCCGCTTCAGCAGCAGTTCGCCGCTTACGTCCATCTCCGGCGTCCGATAACCGGCCGGCCCCGGCGGAAAATCGTAAAACAGACCGGATATCGGGGCGCGCCAGTCATAAATCAAAATCTCATCGGTTTGCGGATCGACGAAGGAGGCTAGCCCGATATAAATTCGTTCCGGGCGGCTCCCCCCTTCCTCTGCAAAGTCGATGCGGCAAAAATAAGGCGCGTCCACTACGCGCGTCAGCTTGCGGAGTGCGTCTGCCGCCAGCCTGTAGCTGCGCTCCTGGCGAGATAGCGCAATGCTTTGCTGCGTAATGCTGGCCGCCGTTTCAATAACATCGTCGTCGTTATCGGCGTTCACCGAAATATCGTCCCAGAAGTTGCGGCGGATCGCCGATACGTCCGACTGGCGGGTATCCACGGTTTGGGCAAGCTCTGCGATGCGCGTTACCATCCGTTCCCGGACTCCGGCCAGCCGGCTTGCTTCCTGCTGCCGCTCCTGTTTGTCTATAGCCATGCGATAATGTTCCTTTCCTCAAAGCTTGATCGTTTTATGAAGATATGCTTACTTTACTTATACACCCCATGGATCAATTCTTCAAATTCGGGCTCTTCCATATGCACGTCGTCGATCTCGCCCCACTCGCTGACCGTGTTCAGCACCTCCATCGCTTTCAGCTCCCGGCGGTTGCAGGCCAGCGTAAGCGTGCGGTCTCCCTGCACCTCGATGCGGAACGGAAGCTCGCGGCCGGCCGGAACCCTATAGCCGCCGCGAAACGTAATCTTTATCATCGTCGGCAGGCCGATCCTCTCCCGCAGCTCGCCGATCGAGCCGTCGTAGCCGATCTGGCCGTGGTTGATGACGATAACCCGCTTACAAAGCTGCTCGATATCGTCCATATCGTGCGTCGTGAGCAGGATCGTTTTGCCGAAATCACGGTTCAGCGCCTCCAAAAAGCCGCGTATGCTGCGCTTGGCCACGACATCAAGGCCGATAGTAGGCTCATCCAGAAACAAAATATCCGGATCGTGCAGCATCGCCGCGGCCAAATCGGCCCGCATCCGCTGACCGAGCGAGAGCTTGCGCACGGGCGTGTGCAGGAACTCGCCAAGCCCGAGCAGTTCCTCCAGCTCTCCGAGCCTGCGGCGGGCGTCCGCTTCCTCGACCCGGTACATCGCCGTCAATATTTCGTAGGAATCTTTGACAGGCAAATCCCACCACAGCTGGCTGCGCTGCCCGAAAACGACGCCCAGGCGGCGGACGACGCGCCTTCGGTGCTTTTGCGGGCTCAGCCCGTGAATCAGCACCTCCCCCGATGTCGGGTGAAGGATGCCGGAGAGCATTTTGATCGTCGTCGATTTGCCCGCTCCGTTCGGGCCGATGTACCCGACGAATTCCCCGGATTCCACGGTAAAGCTCACGTCGCGCACCGCTTCTTTTTCCCGGTACTTTCTAGAGAACAAGCTCCGCAGCCCGGCAAATTTTCCTTCTTGGACGAGCGGGGTTTTGAATGTTTTGCGCAGATTCGTTACGGTAATCAAAGAGATCGCTCCTTTTATCGTTTCCTCACCGCACAGCGTTACCCGCGAACGGCTTCCGGTCCGCTGCGTCAGCTTCCGGTGCTTTGGTAGCGGGACATGCCTATTTTCCACACTCGTAGCGCTATCAGCAGCGCAGCGCATGCTGCGGCCGCCGTGACGGCGATAAGCCACATCCCGCCCTGCTGCCGCAAAATATACAGTGAAGGGATGTAGTTGACAAAACCGACCGGAATGAGTACGAGCAGCATGCCTTGCAGCCATTTCGGATATAAAGCGAGCGGATAGCGCGAGGCGGTCTGGGCCGCGTCCTCCGTCATGTTTTGCAGCGCTTCGATGCGCGTCAGCCAAAAACCGGCCGCCGCCGTGGCAAGCCCGATGGCGAATAATAGAACCGCGCCGGTCAGAATGATCAGCGCAGTGAGCGGAACGGAGGCCCAGCCGATCTGCCCGGAGGCCATCAGCGCCCGCATGGATATCGCGAGCAGCAGCAGCCCTTGCCCCGTTTCGGCAAGCAAAAGCTTTACGTTCTGCGTCATGAGCGCAAGCAGCACCGGAACGGGCCGGGTCAAAAGCGCGTCAAGATCTCCGCTGACGAGATATTTTTCCAGATGGTGCACGTCCGAGGCAAAAGAGCGGTAAATCGCTTTGGACATCATCATTACGCCGTACAAGTAGCACACTTCATAGAGGCTCCAGCCTTTGACATTGCCGAACCGCATCATGACCAGCGCGACCATCAAAAATTCGGAAATATGTACCATGGAAGCCATGAGCATTGAAAAAATAAAGTTGAATTTGTACTGCATCTGCCCTCGAAAGCTGGAGCGGACGAGCAGCAAATATAGCTTCAAAGCGTTCATCCTCCCTGCACCTCCAGCTTTTTGCGGGCCCAGCGGGTAAGCGCCAGACAGGCACAAGTAAACCCGATGCACCATAAGAGGGCGCCGAGTGCGTCAGTTCCTTGCTCAAGCTGCATATAGATTCGGGTCGGAACGTAGATCAAATAGGGATAGGGCGACAGCGAGCTGACCGTGCGCAGCCATGCCGGAAGCCACTCCAAAGGGATAAAAAAACCGGATAACAACATGCTCAGCGCATAATTGACCCAGTACAGCCAGCGGGATTCGGTTGTCCAGAGAGCGGCGACGCCGATCAAGTAATTGATGCAAATGGAGATGTAAGCTGCAAAAACGAGTGCTGCCGCGGTCCAAACATAGACGGAGCCGCGATCCGGAAGCTTCAGGGAGAAGATGAAGAAGTAGAGGATGTAGATCGGTAAAAATTTGTACAAAAACTGGTAGACTATCTGTCCCCATTCCCGGCTCATTGCCTGATAAAACAAATGAACGGGGCGCATGAGATCGAGCGCAATTTGACCGGTTCGCACCGATTGTTCGAGGCCGAGCCCATTGGTAAGAAACAGGGTGAGCCATAGTATGGACTGGTTAAAAGCGATGTAACCGACCATTCCTTGCCGGCCGTAAGCGCCGAGCGATGCATCTTGGCCCAGTCCGGTCCAGATGCTCACGTAAATGAAGCCGAAAGCCATGCTGACCAAATTGTGCAGCAAGTGCGAGCCGCGATACTGCAAATTTCTCGCGTACGCCTTGCGTGCCAGCACCGTGAAGAGCATGTAACACCTCCTGGTAACAATTGGTATTCATTGCAGCCGCCGCGTAGAGAGAGCGTTTTCTATATTATCAAAATTACCCTGGAAATGGCAAGCAAAAAAACATCCCCTCACTTTAATGTGACGAGGATGTTTCTCTTGATTACTGCGATTTACCTGCGGCCGCCGGAGTATGTGCGGCTTCCTCCGCCAAAACCGTTTCTTTGTCAGGATCGGTACTGTAGCTCGGGATTGCGGCTTTGGTCAAATAATCATGGTCGATATAATCGGCTAAATATTGCTTGCCGAACAGCAAATCGTACTGCATGTTCCGATAATCGTCAATCATCTGTTTGGCCGAATCGGGAGCTTTCGCATGCAGCTGCTGGTTGCTGTCGACAACCAGATTGCTCAGCATGCCCGGGATTTGCGCGGAAAGCTGGGCATCCATCGAGAAGTTGGCCGGTTTTTCCATATTCAGCCGGTCGAGTACGTGGGCGCCCAGGAAAGAGTTGCTGAGCACCGGAATTTGTTCTTTCGGCATATCGAAATTCGACCACATGACCATTGGGACGCTGTGCATTTTTTTCAACTCTTCCAGCGACCACTGCGAATCGTTGCCTGACTGGATGAAGCCGGACTCGTGATACACTTGATAGTCGTAGCCCAGCATCGGAAGGTGGTCGCCATAGAACACAATCAAAGTCGGTTTATCCGATTTCTGAAAATGGTCGATCAAAAGCTGCAAGCTCTGATCGGCATCGTGGGCGCCGTGCGCGTACGTTTCCAGAATCGATTTGGCCGAATCGGACAAAGGTCCCTGCACCTTGATCGGATTGTCTCCGTAGCGGTTCTCGTCGTAAGGACCGTGATTTTGCATCGTTACCGCATAAATGAACATCGGCCGGTCCGACTTATCGACTTCCTGCATGATGGAGCGGGATACTTCGTCATCGGAGATGTAATAGCCTTTAACCTCGGGATTGACAAAGTTCTCGCTGCTTTTGAAGCCTTCGAAGCCAAATTGCTTATAGACGTTGTTGCGGTCCCAGAACCAGCCTTCGTAGGAATGGATGGCCAGGCTTTTGTAGCCTTTGCCTTCGAAGTAGCTGGCCAGGCTCGGCACCGGTTTCGTGACGTATTGCTGGTACGGAATGGAGCCGCCCGGCAAAAAGCTCATGGAATTCCCCGTAAGCACCTCGAACTCCACGTTGCTCGTGCCGCCGCCGAATTGCGGGGACAGCAAAAAGCCGGAGGACGATTCCTTTTGCAGACGGTGGATGGTCGGAACGGGATCTTCGCTGAAATTGACGTTCGTCAGCAGCGTCGGGTCCCAAAACGCTTCATTCATGACAAAAATGACGTTCGGCTGTTTGCCGTTAATGAGCCCGTCACCGGTCGAAGACTTCAGCGAGGCGTTCTGAATATGGCCGGCTACAGTCGCCATGGCTTCGCTGCTGTAGGTCGGCGGCTTTTGCACGATCGAGTTTTTGACATTCATCGTAAAAGCGAGCGCCAGCCCGTTATCGGTATAGTTTTCGCTCTGGTTCCAGGTGATCTCATTGACGCCTGCGCGATCGAGAATGTTCCCGGCCAGCGTTGTTTTCACGCCGAACGCGTATAAAGCATAGAGGGAAAACAGACCTAAGGCGATACGCCCGAAGATGGGCAGCGACAAACGCGGTACGATAAAGCGCAGCAGCAAAATGACGACGAACAGCAGCGCGACGGATACGATCCGGATCAAAGCGGCTTTGCCTGTCACAAGTGAGGCGATGCTCATGCTTTCTTTATTCAGCAGGATGTCCCACGGAAAAAAGGGCTCGCCGATCAATCTTGTTTTCATATAACTGATTAACGATACGGTACCCAGCAGCAGCGTGCTTATTCCCATGGATACGATCAGCGAACCGAGAATGGCATAAATCAAACTGTACACGCAAAATGCCAAAAACACATTCAGCGCAAAATACACTTTATTGGCCATGACCCAATCCAGCGTTTGATGGATCGAACCGCGCACCAAATACTCGATTCCCAGTATGGACAACAACGGCGCAACTATCAGCATACAAATAATAAGGCTGTAAGCGCTAATACGGTTTTGCTTCAGCGTCGTGTATACGAAGTTTTGGGGCCGAAAGGTCAAGCGCATTTTCATCACTCTCCTTCAGCCCCCTATTGTAAATGATATTTATGAAGAAATTGTGAAGGCTTTGTGAAAGTTACTTCATCGCTGCCAGCCAGGCCGCGAGCGCTTTTACATCTTCATCCGTCATGCTTACCTGAAAAGGAGGCATACCGCCCCCGCCCTTTTGGATGCGGAGAATCAAATCTTCTTCATCCAGTCTGTCTCCGATCTTTTGCAAGCTTGGCCCCTTGGCGCCCTGCAGATTGCCGCCGTGACAGGACATGCAGTAATTTTTGTACAAAGTCGGTGCATCCGCCTTGACGGACTCCGCCGCGGGGGCCTGTCCCCCTTGCTGGCCGCAGGCGGAAAGAAATACCGTCAGCCCGATCAAGCAAATCGGCAAAAATTTCATAAGCGATAACTCCCTGTCTTTTTTCCACCATGATACCAAACCACGCGGTGTAAAATAAAGGGATCGCCCGGCAAGAGCTGCCTAAGCCCCGCACAAGTTTATGGTGCATCGAAATTCCAATTTTTATACTTGGCGATTGAGAGAGCAGAATTGTTGAGAGTCTTTCGAAGATGAGCGGGGGCGCTCGGAGGTTGGCGGCTTGGGTGGCCGACCGCCGTCATGCAGCTCGCACCGCGCACTGGGAGCCGCGCGCGGTATGAGGCTCCGCCGCTCATAGGCAGGGCTGGAGAAACCCGCACGGTGGGGGCCGGTAGAACAATGCTGCCTAGCTTTGCGCAGAGGAAGCCTGCAAGAAAGACACCCGCACGTCGGGGCCGATAACCTATGCTGCCTGGCTTTGCGCGAAGAAGCTTACGAGAAAGACACCTGCACGTCAGGGTCTATAGCACAATGTTGCCTGGTTTTGTGCGGAGAAAGTTTGCAAAAAGAATCCCGCACGCCGGGGCCGATAGCACAATGCTGCCTGGCTTTGCGCAGAGGAAGCCTGCAAGAAAGACACCCGCACGTCGGGGCCGATAGCCTATGCTGCCTGGCTTTGCGTGAAGAAAGCATGCGAGAAAGACTCCCGCACGCCGGGGCCTCAGTAGCACAACGCTGCCTAGCTTTGCGCGGAAAAAGCCTGCAAAAAGAATCCCGCGCGACGGGGCCGATAGCACAATGCTGCCTGGCTTTGTGCGGAGAAAGTTTGCGAGAAAGACACCCGCACGCCGGGGCCTCGGTAGCACAACGCTGCCTAGCTTTGTGCGGAGAAAGCCTGCAAAAAGAATCCCGCACGTCAGGGCCGATAGCCTATGCTGCCTGGTTTTGTGCGGAGAAAGTTTGCGAGAAAGACACCCGCACGTCGGGGCCTCAGTAGCACAACGCTGCCTAGCTTTGCGCGGAAAAAGCCTGCAAAAAGAATCCCGCGCGACGGGGACGATAGCACAATGCTGCCTGGCTTTGCACGGAAAAAGCCTGCAAAAAGAATCCCGCGCGACGGGACCGATAGCACAATGCTGCCTGGCTTTGCACGGAAAAAGCCTGCAAAAAGAATCCCGCGCGACGGGACCGATAGCACAATGCTGCCTGGCTTTGCACGGAAAAAGCCTGCAAAAAGAATCCCGCACGTCAGGGCCGATAGCCTATGCTGCCTGGCTTTGCACGGAAAAAGCCTGCAAAAAGAATCCCGCGCGACGGGACCGATAGCACAATGCTGCCTGGCTTTGCACGGAAAAAGCCTGCAAAAGTGCAGTTTTTTGCTTGTCGATACGCCGAGAGCGAAAAATTCCTGCAATTGTGCAGGCTTTTCACCCGCGCATGGGCTCAAGGCTCATTTTCGGCGAAAATTCCTGTACTTTCGCAGGCTTTTCGCCAAAACGGGCCATTTCCTCAGAAAATTCCTGCACTTTTGCAGGTTTTCCACTGGCCCGGTGCCCGCCAAGCCGCCTCACGCCTATCCGCTATGCAACCGTTCCATCCACGCTGCGCCTCGACCGGCGGCGCGCTTTGCGGCGCCACACGGCGTAGGTCCAGACCCCACGCCCGGCATAAAAGCCGGTGCATTTTCGCCGGATTTCGGCGCCCCCCCATCCGCATGGTTACCTGGCTTTGCGTGAAGAAAGCCTGCAAAAGCGCAGTTTTTTGTTTGTCGATACACCGGGAGCGAAAAATTCCTGCAATTGTGCAGGCTTTTCTTCCGCGCATGGGCTCAAGGTTCATTTTCGGCGAAAATTCCTGTACTTTCGCAGGCTTTTCGCCAAAACGGGCCATTTCCACGGAAAATTCCTGCACTTTTGCAGGTTTTCCACTGGCCCGGTGGCCGCCAAGCCGCCTCATGCGGCTCCGCTGTGCAGCCGTTCCATCCACGCTGCGCCTCAACCGGCGCTTTGCGGCGCCACACGGCGCAGGGCAAGACCCCATGCCCGGCATAAAAGCCGGTGCATTTTCGCCGGATTTCGGCGCTCCCCCATCCGCATGGTTACCTGGCTTTGCGCGAAGAAGCTTGCGAGAAAGACACCCGCACGTCAGGCCTATAGCACAATGCTGCCTGGTTTTGCGTGAAGAAAGCCTGCAAAAGTGCAGTTTTTTGCTTGCCGATACACCGGGAGCGAAAAATCCCTGCAATTGTGCAGGCTTTTCACCCGCGCATGGGCTCAAGGCTCATTTTCGGCGAAAATTCCTGTACTTTCGCAGGCTTTTCGCCGAAACGGGCCATTTCCACGGAAAATTCCTGCACTTTTGCAGGTTTTCCACTGGCCCGGTGCCCGCCAAGCCGCCTCACGCCTCTCCGCTGTGCTGCCGTTCCATCCACGCTGCGCCTCGACCGGCGGCTCGCTTTGCGGCGCCACACGGCGCAGGGCAAGACCCCAGCACGCCCGGCATAAAAGCCGGTGCATTTTCGCCGGATTTCGGCGCGCCCCCCCATCCGCACGAATGCCCGGCGGACTCCCTCCCCGGCTCCCGCCAAAGCAAAACAGCCCTCATCCTCGTCAGAGGATAAGGGCTGCCTAAAACCGACCGCCTGTTACGCCAATTTCAGGCGGATGACGTTCCAGGACGCTTTGGCCAGCGTCGCCTGCACTTGGCCGCCGCCCGCGACGGCGGCGTCGCCTCCGCCATGCGGCTTCACGCGGTCCGGCGCGTCTTGGGTATTGGCCGCTTTAATGTCGTCGTGCTCAAGCACGATATGCTCGATCACTTGGCTGGAGCCAAAGCTGCGCAAATCCAGCTCCAGCGGCAGCGCCTCCTGCAGATGGCGGTTGACTGCGAATACCGTCACTTCGGAGCGCTCTTCGTTATGCACCGCAACCGCCTCCAGGTACGGCACATCGGTATAGTCCTTCGCGTCGTACTTCGGCGATTGAATCAATGGAACGAGCGCCGTTCCGCGGCCGAATACGCTCGCATGCATGTACGGGTAGTAAATGGTCTGCTTCCACGCCGGCCCGCCGTTAGCCGTCATAATCGGCGCAATGACGTTGACCAGTTGGGCCATGCAGGCCATTTTCACACGGTCCGCGCGTTTGAGCATGCTGATCAGCATGCAGCCTACGAGCAGGGCGTCTTCGTGGTTGTAAACATCTTCAAGCTGCGGCGGCGCGATGCTCCAGGGCTCGATTTTGCGGTCCGCATCATGGGAATGATACCAGACGTTCCACTCGTCGAAGGAAAGGTTGATTTTCTTTTTGCCGCGCTTTTTCGCCTGCACATAATCGCATGTGGCGATGACCGTATGAATAAATTTATCCATGCCGAGCGATTGGGCGAGGAAGTTCGCCGTATCGTTGTCGTGGTTGCCGTAATACTGGTGCAGGGAAATGTAGTCGACATGATCGTAAGTATGGTCCAGAACGGTCGATTCCCATTCCGGGAAAGTCGGCATCTTCAGCGAAGAGCTGCCACAGGCGACGAGCTCGATCGTCGGATCGACCCACTTCATCACCTTGGCCGTTTCATTCGCGATGCGGCCGTATTCTACAGCTGTCTTACTCCCGATTTGCCAAGGTCCGTCCATTTCGTTGCCCAGACACCACGTTTTGATGTTATGCGGGTCTTTGTAGCCGTGCTCGATGCGCAGATCGCTCCAGTAGCTTCCCGACTTATGGTTCGAGTATTCCATGATCTCCCGCGCTTGATCCGGTCCGCGAGTGCCCAGATTGACGGCCATCATCGCCTGCGTGTTCGCTTTGCGGCACCAATCCATAAACTCGTTCAAGCCGAACAGGTTCGGCTCAACGGTCCGCCAGGCCAACTCCAGGCGCTTTTTGCGCTGTGCGACCGGTCCCACGCCGTCCTCCCAGTTGTAGCCGGAGACAAAGTTGCCGCCCGGATAACGGACAATCGGCACGTCCAGGCCTTTCACCAATTCCAGTACGTCCGCGCGAAAACCCTGCTCATCCGCCTGCGGGTGCCCCGGCTCGTAAATGCCGCCATAGACAGCCCGGCCCAAATGTTCGATAAACGATCCATAAATGCGCGAATCGACTTCCCCGATCGTAAAATCTTTGTCTACAATCATTTTCGCTTTCTGGGACATCAAGAACACCTCTTCATTTAGTTAATAAAAACATAAATTGATTAATAAAAATATGATATAAATGTATTAAACAACAATTTGTTATCGTTTTCAAGCTTTTTCTTTATACGGCAAACCGAACTAAACAAACAATAAAAAAGCGGCCTAAGTCTTCAATAAGACTTAAGAACCGCTCTTTTTACAGCTGAGGCCAATTGAACGCATCAAGGACCATCGGGGCATGAGCCCCCTAATATTTGCCGTCAGCTGGAACTATTGGCGTAACGCAAGCCTTCCATCAAAATCAAAAGCGTTAGCGCTTGACCGTAAGTCATGGGAGAAATCGGAATGTCCTTGTAAAATTGGGCGTCATTGCCGACCGGCGTGCCGTAGGAAACCTCCTGAACTACCCCGTTCGCGTCGATTCGATCCAGCACAGCCTGCAGCGCCTTAAGTCCGGCCGGCAAATCATCCTGCTGCAAATAGCCTTTGCGGACAGCCTTCAAAATCCCGTAGCCGAAAGCGGCCGTGCACGACGTTTCCACATAGGACGACGGATCGTCCAGAACCGTATGCCACATGCCGCCCTTTTCCTGAAGCGCGCCCAAAGCTTGAACCTGACTGCGCAGCGTGTCGAGCAAATACTGCTTGATTCCGTCCTCCAGCTCCGCCATGTCCAGGAAATCTACGATGCCGCAAGTATACCAACCGTTGCCGCGCCCCCAGCGCACAGCCCCGTAATTGTGCCTTCCATTGAAGTCCCAGCCGTGAAAAAACAGTCCGGAATGGCGGTCGTACAAATATTTGATGTGGACGAGGAGCTGTTTTTTCGCTTCTTCGACATATTCCGGGCGCTTAAAATATACGCCGGCCTTCGTTAGGAAAAGCACGGTCATGAACAAGGTATCGATGAGAATTTGCCCATCGTTCGGGTCCCCGCTGATCATATGCTGGAACGCGCCGTCCCCGGTCCTGATCAATCCGTTATCGCGGTCCATAATCCAGCCGCTCCACTCTTCGCATACCCGGATATATTCGTCTTTGCCCGTAATCTCGCATAAAGCAATAAGCGTTAAAAGCGGCGAGCAAGTGTTCACGTTTTTCTCGGGCAAGCCTTCGCGCAGGCGGGCGTCGAACCACTCCTGCAAAAACTGAAGAGTGTCCGCATCCTTCGTCTCTTCGTAATATTGATACATGCCGTAAAGGCCGACGCCTTGAGGCCATTCCCACAGATGAATATCAATAAGCCCGATGGGATATATCTCGTCCATTCCTTCGTTTTTCATGAATTTCATCGCATTGGAGACGCGTTGTATCGCGCTGATCATCATGTCTTGATTCAATTGCATGAAGCCACCCTTCCTTTTCGCACCAATCGGCCTTGTACTCCGCAGTCCTTGATTTGCACGGCCTCACCGTTCACAACCAGTGGCTCCCGCCAACCGAAACAGGCTTCACCGTAAACGGCATCGTCCCAGCGAATTTGCAGCAGCTCTATCGACGCTTCTACTGGCGTCTTGATCATGCTGTCGACGAACTGCTCGAAAGATCCGAATTCCCCGCGATCCGCCGCCCTTACCAGCCAAATATTGCGCCGCCCTTTGGAAATGAGCTCGCGTCCCCGGTTCGTGCCCTCCTGCGTAAGCTCAAGACCGCCTGTTGCATACACGGCGCAATAGGCGCCATCGGTCTCGCCGAAAAACCAGGAGCCTCGGCGCTCTGTGCGGGCAAACGCATAAGTCGGGAAGTAGGCATGCGTATAATCCGCGTCGTGCTCCTCGCCGATATCGAACAGCAGAATTCCCAGTCCCTTGTACTGCCCGACTTTCGGCAAGTAGCCGTTCCCTGCCCAGAAGCATGGCCGGCCTGAGCCGTGAGGATAGATCTCTCCGGGATGGTTCACCCAAACCTGAACCACTGGGGAAAATGCCAGATTCAGCACGTGTTCCTGATATCCTTTCAAGCCGGGACGAAAATCGGAAATGCTCGACATCGCGAACGAGTTTGTCCGATAGTGGCTGAGCTTGGCGTAGCCGTCTTTACCTTGTTCGAGCTGAAACTCCAGCTCCTCCTCCGGCTTCAGCAAAGTCAGACCGGCAAATTCCTGCGGCGGCGTATAATCCGACAAGTACACCGACACATTAAAGGTCGTGCTGTTCACATTGCCTATGCCGTAGCCGACCCAAATGAGCGAGGTCGTACCGGCGGCATGGTTGCCGAACAGCTCCTTCTCGTAGCTGCGGCCGAACGTCGAGGTCAAATAACCTTGGTGGGCTTCGGCAGCCATGTAGTAATATAGGAGATCCATCGCCTGCTTGGCCTTCTCCCGCAGTACCGGCAGCTCGGCCAGATCATAGAGCTGAATCAGTCCGAGGAAATCGATTGGAATGTAGGCGTTAGAATTCCACTCGGCTAACCCTTCGTCGAAGAAGCGCTCGAACCAGCCCTGCAGCTGCTGTTCCGCTTTCTTCTGCCTTTGACGGCCCGTCTCGCCACTGCTGGCAAACTTGTCGTCAGGGAACAGCTGGCCTGCCAACAGCTGGCAGCTGTGGAACAGCAGCGCGTGGTTTTCGCTGAAAAACCACATGACATCGTCGCCCGGCTCATCGATCCAGTACCGGAAGCCGAGAATCGTTTCCTTAATCTGCGACCAGAAACGGTCGTCGAACAACCCGCTTTCGCGGTAGTCCCGCCAAAACCGGAACAAGGCGATTAAATAAAAGTCGGCGCAATCCCGCCTCTCCTGAATGCCGACGAGTCCTTGAAGAATCATCTCCCGGGATTGTTCGGGAGCGCCGCCGGTTTTCAGCTTGGCAATGGCGGAATGGATGTTGGGGATACCAAGCTCGGCCACACACGCCAGCGCCGCCCGTTTGCGTTCTTCCACAGTCATGTCCTGGCTAAGCAGGGGCTGGAACCGGTTGTTGTGCAGCTCGATGCCGAACAGCTTGCGTACCGCAGCTTTGCCGACATGAGCGACCAGTTCAAAGTACTTGTAGTCGATTCCGAAATCGTCCGTATGGCCGAGAACCAGATTCCGCTCCCCGGGCTCCAGATCCCGCTGCATCGAATGCCGGCCGTCAAAGAAGCTGACGTAATTCACGTCAAAAGTAAACTTTTGGCTGAACGGCTGTTCGAAAACAATCCGAATCTCCTCATCCGTAACGTTGTCTTTCGGGAAATAAGCCCGGCCTAACGCATCCTCGATGCCCTGCACAGCCTCCGCCGTTTCCGAATCCGCAAGCGGGATTCGAAGCTCAAGCGAAGCGTCTCCCGTATATTCCAGCGTAAAATGGTACAGCGTATCCCGCTCCGCCAGATCCTCATGGCAGACGAAAAACGTGTTCTCCCCGGCTTCAAGCTCCACTTCCACCTGCGTCTTTTGTTCGATATTTCTTGTGAAAGGCGTGAAATCGCAGACCAGACGTCCGTTCACCCATAACGCAACTCCGCCGCACGTTTTCAAGTTGAACACGGCTTTATGCGCAGAGGGACTGACAACTACCGTATAGCCATATCTCAGCATATGGGTCGGCACGTAATAAAAGCCGGACTCTTCTACACGCGAGTTCCCCCACGGGAAATAAACGCTCCACTGCGCTTCCGAATTCCAAAGGGCAAAATGTTCTCCCAGCGCAGGCGGGGCGGCGAACGGAAGCTTCGGCTCGGACGCCCGTCTCTCGTTTACAAATTCCTTGCGGCAAGGATTTTCATGGATGGAAAAGCCTTTAATCAGCCAATCGTTGATATCCCCTTCCATCGTCATCGGTTCGAACCGCACGTTGCGGGTTAAAATGCCGGTGATCAGCCAGCGGTTGATAACGCGGTGCTGCAGCTGCAGCGGGGCATAAGCCAAATAGTTACTGCCGGTTGTCATTTATGAAATCATCCTTTCATGCCAGATGTGGCGATGCCTTGTACAAATTGCCGCTGGAAAATCAGGAAAACCGCAAGCACGGGAATCATCGTGATCGTGGACATGGCCAGCAAGCTTCCCCAGTCGACGTTGTATTCTCCGATAAAGTTCGATATGGCGAGTTGGATCGTATATTTGGCAGGATCGCTAATCACGATGAGAGGCCACAAGAAGTCATCCCAACGCCACATGAACGAGAATATCGCCAGAACCGCAATAATCGGCTTGGCCATCGGCAGTATGATGCGCCAAAATATTTTCCATTCCCCCGCGCCGTCAATGCGCGCAGCCTCCAGCAGTTCATCCGGGACGGACAGCAAGTACTGGCGAACGAGGAATACCCCGGTGGGCGTAGCGGCGGGCGGAATGATGATGCCGAGCAGATTGTTGTACAGCCCCAGAAAAGAAATGACTTTAAAGATCGGAATCATGATAACCTCAAGCGGTATCATTAACGTGGAAATAAATCCGACCAGTAGGATCGTATCGCCTTTAAAGCGATATTTGGCCAGCGCGAATCCCGCCATCGTATTGATCAACAGCAGCAGCAGCGTAGACGCAATTGTCACAATCGTGCTGTTGAGAAAATACGTTCCGAAATGCCCTTTATCGAAAGCGCTGACAAAGTGCTCCAACGAAAAAGTCGGAGGAATTAAAGCCGGCGGCCAGCTGTACAAATCGGTTTTCGTTTTGAAGGAAGACAACACGGTCCAAAGGACGGGAAATATCCAAAACAAAGCTAATGCGATTAAAATCGCATAAGTTCCAATGCCGGCTTTTCTCACTAGTTGACCCCTCCTTTGGAAAGACGGAATTGCAGCGCCGAGAAAATCCCGATAATGGCAAAAAGAACGACCGACATGGCGCTCGCCATCCCCAGCTCCTGCTTCGTAAAACCGATTTCATAAATGTACTGCACGATAAATGTCGTTGACTTGCCGGGGCCCCCGCCCGTAAGAGCATACATGAGCGGATACGACTTGAAGGCGTCGATGAGCGAGATCATCAACACAAGTACGCTCGTCGGCTTGAGCAGCGGCAAAGTAATATTCCGGAATACTCTCCATCTGGAAGCTCCGTCCAGGTTGGCGGCCTCATACATATCCACGGGAATCGCTTGAAGTCCGGCAATAAAAATAACCATGAAAAACCCGACCCTGGACCATAATGTGGCGATGATGACCGACAAATTCGCATACAGCGGAGAAGTCAGCCACGATACCGGGTCGAATCCCATTGCAGTCAGCAGGTAATTCAAAATCCCGAACGAATCTCCAAAAATCCATTTCCACGTCAAACCGACAATAATAAACGAAATCATCGTCGGCCAATAAATGCTTGCGCGAAAAAATCCCATCATCTTTACTTTGCGAATAAGAAGCACGGCAATCCCAAGGGCTGCGACATAGATTCCGGGAACGACAATCGCCGCATAAAGCCCGGTGCGGCCAAGCGCCGCCCAAAATTCGCTGTCGGCAAGAACCTCCGCATAATTTTCAAAGCCCAAAAATTTCATTTCATTTAATCCGTCATACTTATGAAAGGAATAAATAAAGCCTACGATAGCCGGAATCACAATAAACGTTAAGAAAATAACGAAATTGGGCAAAATGAAAAAATACGGGGCAAGCAGCCTTTTCAACTTTTCCTTTTTCCACGAGGAGCGCGGATTGTTCCTTTGCTTGGTCAATGCCGGAGACACCCTATCCTCTCCTTTCCCTAATCGGCTTGATGTTGAATTAGTCTTGGTGCGTCTTGCGGTACGTCTGCGGGGATACGCCCGCATACTGCTTGAACATACGGCTGAAATGGATGGGATTGTTGAAACCGAGAAACTCCGACATAATCCCGACCGGTTCATCCGATAATCGCAGCCGCTTCTTGGCCTCGTCAATCCGCTTGCGCGTGATGTAGTTGTTGATGGAGATCCCCGTCACTTCTTTAAAACAGTGGCACATATAATACTTGTTCAGATGCATCGCTCCGGCTAGGTCTTCCAAAGTGACAGTCTTTTTGTAATTCTGGTTAAGATACATTAAAATCCGCCGTACATTCGTCTCTTTCTGCGATTGCGCCGGGGCCGTGAGGAGCGAGTATACGTCTTTCGATTTGCGGTAAATTTTGAGCAAAAGCTGCACCATCAGGCTCTGCATCATAAATTGATGCCCGATCGCTTCCTTCTCCCTCTCGCTCAAAATCATCGAAAAGAGGCCGTCCACTTCTTCCACGCCGCGTTCGTCCCACCGGATCAGCAAGCCGTTCGGGTGAGCGAACAAATTCAAAAGCTTCGCCTGCAAATCGTCCCCGGCCAATTCCTGAATGTAGTCCGCCGTAAAATTAATATAGCTCCTGATATACGGAGTATCCTTCGAAGGATTCGGACGATGGAGCACGTCGCCGCTAATTAGCAGCATATCGCCGGGCTGAAGCTGATAAACCTCGTTCCCGATAATGAAATGGGCGTTGCCTTGAAGGAAAAAATAAATTTCATAGCCGTCATGCGTATGAAGCGGCCAACTGTTCTGCCACTCCGTGACATGGTGGCGAATGTATATACGCTCCTGCTTCAATGCCTTATTGGTGGGAAAATGGGCGTGATGTGCCATGGATTGCTGCCACCTCCGGTCCAATGATTTTGTTGTGAATCAGCATTTCCCCCTAAAAGGGAGGAGCTACCCCCAGGTAGCCCCACTGTATGAACATATGGCTGCTGCTTTATTTTCCCTGCTCGCTAATGGCTTTGTCGATCAGTTTAGCGGTTTTGTCCAGCGCGTCTTTGGCCGTTGTTTTGCCGGAAATCGTGTCAACGATGTTATTTTTCAAATCGGTGCTGAATTTGGGCACAATCTCTTGTCTGGACCAGTCGTTAGCCGCAAGCGGAGTCGTATTGGCCAATTCGTTCGCGAACACTTCGAACATTTCCTTGCCGAAAGAGTAGTCCAGCTTGGCGCTGTCCTTGCGCGGGCTCATAAAGAGCGAATCTTTGGTGTACTTCGAATTGACTTCCTTGGATGACAAATATTTGATAAACTCGGCGGCCTCTTTCTCTACTCCCGATCCTTTGAATGCCATGACGTATTTGCCGCCCGGAACGGAAGAACGGATTTTTTGCTTAGGCATGTAAGTGACGCCCCACTCAAAGTTGTTAATGTCTTTATAGTTGCTGAGCATCCAGTTGCCTGCCATATGAACGGCTACCGTACCCGAGCGGAACAGGTTGTTCGGATTTTCCGAACCTAACCAGACGGATTGCGGAATGATGCCGTCTTTATGAAGCTTGGCGAAGTATTCCAGCGCTTGCACGCCTTCCGGGCTGTTGATAGCCGCTTTTTTGCCGTCCGCGCTGATCATATTGCCGCCGAACTGATACAGCAGGGTAGACCATCTGTGGGGCGAAAAGTCCCAGACAAGGCCGTACTTGGCTCCGCCTTTATCCATGACCTGCTTAACGGCTGCGGCGAACTCGTCCCATGTCCATACCTGATCCGGGGAGGAAGGCACCTTCACGCCGGCTTTTTGGAACAACGTTTTGTTGTAAATCATGCCGTTGGCCGTAACATCCATCGGAGCGGCAATAATTTTATTGTCCACCACATAATAAGGTTTGATGGAATCGATAAACTGTGAAGTAAAGCTGTCCCCGCTGCCGACGTATGGAGTCAAATCCAGCGCCTGATTGGCGAAAGCGCCGGTATCGGTCATGCGGGCTAATGCGGGCGGTTTGCCGCCGGAGATCATCGTTTTCAGCTTCGTCTGCAAATCTTTAAAGGCAACCTCAACCAGATTGATCTTCACATGAGGATTTTGCTTCTGATAATCGGCGACAATTCCTTTCATCACATCGCCTTCGATTCCGTCGGTAAACCACAGATAATCGAGGGTAACGTCCTTTGCCGCGGCGGCGTCTTGACCGCCCGATTTCGGGCTTCCTCCGGAACATGCGGCCAAGCTGAAAATAAATACTGCTGCAAGCAGAAGCAGCATAATCGATTTTAAAGTTCTCTTCATTTTGACACTCCCTTTTCTGATTGTCAGCGCTTTCATGATTATCATACCATAGAAAACGATTTGCTTAATATCGATTATTGCTTGCTATTTAACGGATATTGCTGTTTGCGCGGCCGTTACAAAGCTGCAAGCAGTACAGCCACGATCTCCAATCGGACTGCACCGGGCGGATGCTGTAACTGCTTGCCATGAGACGGCCTAATGCAGTCCCTATTGCACTTTTCTGTTCGATTTTTCGCATACAAAAGCCATTTTTTCCGCTGTAGGCACGATTCTGTTCGATTTTTCATACTTATTTTTCGATTTTACGAAATCAGTACAATTTCTGTATGAAATTTCGTGCTGATTTCCACGATGCGCAAGTGGTAGCGGTTGCCAGACCGGTTTTCATCCTGTCATTAAGCTTTCCTGTACCCCACGTATACCAAAAAAAGACCGCCACAACAAACGTGGCGGTCGAACCGGTGCGAGTTTATTTTTTCAGTTGGAGCGCTCTTAAAATGAATGCCGCCGCTTCGGCGCGCGTCGTGTTCGTTTTGGGCTTCACGGTGCCGTCTTCGTAACCGTTCAGGAGACCCTTGTCAACCGCTGTTCCCAGAGCGGCGCGAGCCCAATCCGAAACTTCGCCGCTGTCGGAAAATGTCAAGCCGGTGTCCGCGGATTGAATTTTCGCCGCGCGAATGACGATTGCCGCCATCTGCTCGCGGGTGATCAGATCGTCGGGACCGAACGATTGCTCGCTATACCCTGAGACCACTCCGAGCGCTGCGGCTGTACCGATCGCATTTTTTGCCCAATGGCTAGCCGTATCGGCAAAGCTGCTGCCGCCCTGCGATTTAAGCTGGAGCGCTTGAACGATGATCGTCACGAACTCCGCTCTTGTGATGCTGCCGTTCGGTTTAAACGTATTGTCCGGGTATCCGCTAATGGCGCCGAGCTTCACCAGCTCCCGCACGCTTGCTTCTGCCCAGTGACCTTTCAAATCGCCGAGATTCGCCTCGTTTGCCGGAGGTTTGACGGTCTCTGTTTTTGCAGATGCCTGTACAGCGAATTTGGCAAAATGCCGCACCGTTCCCGACACCGCTGCTCCGGTTTGGTCCACCTTGGAATCGTCCAGTTTTTCCCATTTTCCGGACTGTTCGTTCAACCCGTACAAGGCCAACGTGAACTTATTCAGGTCTGCTTTTGTCCGGTCATAAGGCAGTGTAATTACGACGGCTTGCTGAAGTCGCCGTCCTTGTCTTTTTTAATCTCATACACGTCGCTGACCAATGTCAACGCCTTGTCTGCGGGCAATTTGGAAGTGTCGGCGATTTTATCGACGTTAACTTGAATATTGCTGCTTACCGCTCCTGACGGCACTTCGATTTTGACGCCGTTCAGCGTCAATGTTCCTCCGTCCGCCGCTTGAATCGTTCCCGAGCTCGCTGGAGCGCTGCTGCCGCTGCCACCGCCGGAGCTGCTGCTGCCGCTGCCGCCTCCCGATGATGCTCTGGTCACAACAACGGAATAAGTTGCCGTCGTTTTTCCGTCTTGGGCGGTTACATGAACCGTTATCGTGTTAGACCCGACCGTCAACGCCTTGACGCCCAAATCAGCCGCCGAAATTACAGCCGCCGGGTCAGCCGCCACAGCGGTAACCGTCGTGCTCGTCACGTCCGCAGCCACGGAAGCCGTATACGTGAAAGTCCCGCCGGAAAATGCCGGACTCAACGTCACGCCGCTCAACGAAAGCCCGCTGAGTGCAGCAACGTCGATCATTTTGCCCGAAGCCATGTCGTCTTTGACCAGATTGTAGTCTGCCACGGCCTGGTGAGCGTAATCTTCGCCCGCATTGAGAATGAGCTTGGAGAGCGTATCCCACTGTCCTGCAATGCCCGCCGCAAATTCATCGTCAAAACTGTTCGTCAACCCGCCGATAGCCGAGTCCCGGTCGGACCGCGCATGCGCATAAGCGTATGCTTTGGCCGAATCGATCACGTATTGGCTGAAATCATTCGCGTTCGCAAAAGTTTTTTTCGTATAGTCGCCTTTGTACGGAGAAATTTCCCGAACCAGGTACTGCTTGTCCACGCCCGCCAGCACGCCCAGGTGAGCATCCGTATCTATCGACATCGCCTTGTAGGCTTGCATCGACAAGCTCGCCGGCTGGCGCTGTTCCTTCACATCCAGCACAATATCGTCATCGCCGCTGGAAGAAGGCCCCTCAATCAGCACGTTATACCGCATAACGCCAATGCTGCCCAGACCTTGATTAATGCGGCGAACGATAAGTTTGGAAGAATTGGAATCGGACTTAATCGTAAAATAGCTGTCAAACTGTTCATCCGTCAGAGAAGGAAAAGCGCTGCGCAAACTTTGCTTATAGCTGCCCCAGCCCACTTCAATCACGGCTTTTTCCGCATCCGTCGCCGTCTGATATTTCGATGTATCCGAGAGGATGTCATCGCGCCATTTATTGGCCTGTTTCTTCCGGGCTGCCAAATAACCGCTGGTGCCAACGATTTTATTCATAACAGCCGCCGTATAGGTTTGAAGCCGATCAGACGTAAGCTTGGTTGTCGTTTCCGTATCGTTGCCGCTTACTTGCGGCAAAGTATCTTTGTATGTGTTAAGGAACGATTGGGCGACAGGTCGGATCTCTTCGTCGGTCATCGTTCTGATTCCGGTGCTGTCGGCATCATATTTAATGACGTACAGACTGGTTACAAAACGTACCAAATCATTGTAAAAAGTATCGACGTGCGCGCTGTCCACATCATTCAGGTCAAAAACAGCGGTACCCGTCTTATCGTTAAAAATGCCGACATTCTGTATGTGCGCATCGCCTTGGCTGTACGTTTTCACATTGGCAAATTGGGTAAGACCCGCAGGCACCGGCAGGGCCGCCTTGCCGAAATCCTGCAGGAACACGGCGTTCGTACCTCTAAAAAACGTGAACGGATCGTGCCCGAGCGCCTTGCTGCTGTATTTGTATATTTTCGTAACCGGGTCCTGAAAAAAGCTGTTGTCGGCTACGATTTGCTGCTCGACATAAGCTTTGCGGCTTTCGCTAATATCGACTGCCGTCCGGTAACGCTGCAGCGCTATGCCTGCGATCGCATCCGAATCAATAGCTCCGGCTTCCTGAACAGCGTTCCCTTTGATGACAACGGACAGCTTGGCATCTTCCAAAACGGAAACGGCATGCGGATTGGCAACGGTGAACACGATGCGGTTTTGAGCGGTGTCCGCCGCAGCGCTAACGGTCAGCCCGCTCGGGAGCCCGGTCACGGTGAAGTCCGTATTTTCAGCCAAAGGAACTGTCCCGGTGTTGGTCCGAATATGAGCCGTGTCCTGCAATTGGATGGCAAACGAAGCTTGTCCGATCGCCATCGCGCTCGTCATAACCACTTTGTCCGCCCCTGTAACGGGAGTTCCCGCCGGTTTTGGAACGGAAGAAACGTATACGAGCTTGATCCCGCCAATAGCCAAGGAATCGGGATAAGCGTCCGGTTGGGCCAGGGCGGAGCCTTTGACGGTGACTTGCAGATTGGCATCTGCCGTGATGGCCGTGCCAGCGGTCCCGTTCACCTTGAAGGTGATGGAGTTATCCGCGGTCGAACCTGCCGCTGTTGTCGTAAAGCTTCCGGAAGGAAGTCCGGCAATCGTGAAATCCGTGCCTTCCGTCAGCGCTCCGCTGCGGACAGCGCCGATGGTCAGCGAAATTTTGAACTGGTTTTTGGCCGGATTGATCGTCATATTGTCGTCATTCATATAGACGGCGTTGGAGACGGCAGCCGAACCTTTAATCCGCGGTTCCCGCACACTGCTGTTGCGAGGTGAAAAATTGCCGTTGTCCAGCTGCTGGAAATCGCCGGTATTGGTTCCTACGGCCAGATCGTTATTATCGGAGTCCGAGCCGTTGCCAAAACCGGTGCTCGCCGATCCCGCAGGCGCGACAACAGTCCCGGTTTCCGGATTGGCCCCTTTGCGGACGATCGCTTTCTTATAGGAGCCGTCCAACGCATAGGCGGCCCCTTCATAAGCTTTTGGCGTTTTGGACGATGTGCCGTAGCCTACAAAATCCACCGTGCTCGCCCCGCTCGGATTCGCCGTCGTGATCGGCGCCGTGCTGCCCTGCACCAGAGCGACCACGCCGCCGTCCTTGCTCATGTGAGGGAAGGCGCTGCCTGCTACAGTATCGGCAAAAGCGTCGTCAATCGGCGCAGATCCTGCCCCGAAAACGAAATTGCCGTGATTGCCTTTGATCAAATAATATCCGTGTGCCTTGATGCCTGCAGGCTTGCCCGCATCTGCACCGAGCGCCACCACATTCCAGCTGTTTCCAGCCGTATAGTTATAAGGAACATATTGAATAGACCACCCTGCGAGCGATACATCGCTATCTGTCGGGTTATAAAGCTCTATGTAATCGTTCGTATACGTGGAGTCGCCTTTCGTCGGATTGTCCGTGCCCCCCGCATAAATCTGGCTGATCACCACATGATTCGCATTTTGCGCCACACCTGCAGCCATAGCTTGTCCGATCCCCAAACCCGTCCCCTTGCCGGGATCCAAATAACCGAGACTGCCGCCGCAAGCCAGTGCAGCCGTCATCGTCCATACTAACGCTTTTTTAATTCTCCTCTTACTGAACACGCCGCATTCCCCCCATGTTTGTAAATTATTCAAATACCATTACTCTAATGTTGAATTGTTATCTGAGTGTTCGGCATATGTAAGATGCATATTAAATTAAAATAATGGGACGAAAAAAGGAGGGACGCTTCGTTGAACTTGCCTCCGATCGGAGAGCGGTATATCAGTCGGGGAAGAAGCGCTTCATTGCGGGGAAAACGAGGGCTGAGGGAAACGAACGCGCCTCCGGGGAGCGCTGACGGCACCACACGCAAGGAAGCTGCGGGCGGTGCTGCGCTGCAAGACAACAGTGCTTGCAGCTCCCTACACGCGGTGCTGTGCTGCATGACGGCAGCGCTTGCAGCTCCCTACACGCGGTGTTGCGCTGCATGACGGCAGCGCTTGCAGCTCCCTACACGCGGTGCTGCGCTGCAAGACAGCGGTCGGCCGACCACATATGCTGCGACGTTTGGGACACCGCCGAAAAGCTCCGCAACAGCACAATCTTCGCGCCCCCAGACGCCTCCGACGCCTGTAAAATCTGCGATTGTGCGGGAATTTCCGAGCATGGCAGGGCTGAGGAACCGGAGGGACCCAGCCGCTCTTCCCCAGCTCGTCCCCCTCGTCTCTCCTGCACGGTTTGCGGTGCTGAGACTGGGGGTAAGACGGCTGGCAAGGAAAAAACCTGCGAAAGTGCAGGCTTTTTCTGTAAAAGTAGTTCATTTTGGCGAAAAGCCTGCGATTGTGCAGGAATTTTCGCTGAAAATGCATCTGAGTCCATGTTCGCGGCGAAAAGCCTGCACTTTTGCAGGAATATTTCGTGGCCGGCGCATCCATCGAGAAAAAACTGCACTTTTGCAGGTTTTTTTCGTGCAACCAGGTTTGTGCGGCCAGTTCTGGCGTGTAGAGGTTTCCGGACAGCCTGGGATTTGTCGCGGCGAGCGAGCGTTCGAAGGATCAAAAAGCTGCTCTACCCTGAAAATAACTAGCGATGCATTATTTTCATCTTTATGGGTGCTGCCTAGCGGCATGGCTCATTGCCAAGCAGCCCCGCCAGTTCCGGCGAGCGAGTCTTCCGACGGGCTTCATCCCCGCCGCTCCCTACCGGGCCTGTGCCCGCCACCGGCCCGCCAGCCTTGCGCCCACGCCGCGCCGAGGGCTCCGCCACCCGCTCCCTACCGGGCCTGCGCCCGCCACCGGCCCGCCAGCCTTGCACCCACGCCGCGCCGAGGGCTCCGCCACCCGCTCCCTACCGGGCCTGCGCCCGCCACCGGCCCGCCAGCCTTGCACCCACGCCGCGCCGAGGGCTCCGCCACCCGCTCCCCGCCGGGCCTGCGCCCGCCACCGGCCCGCCAGCCGCACCCGCCACCGCCGCTAGCCTTGCGCTGCTGCGCCGGCCGCCTGCGCCTGGACGGCGGCGTGCTGCCGCTCCGCCTGGCGCAAATATTTTTGCCTGCGCCACCTTCGCAAAACGAGAGCGCCGCGCAAATACTCGTCGCAGATCATCGCCGCATAAATGCCCGCCAGGCCCCAGCCCAAGCTGATGCCCAGCAGGTAGGAAAGGCCTGCTGCGACGAGCCACATGGAGCCCAGCGATACGAACATGCTGTACCGGGTGTCGCCTACCGCATTCAGGGCGCTGCCCATGCCCATATTCAGCATTTTGCCCGGCTGCAAAATCAGATTCAGCGCGATGCAGGAAAGACCGAGAGCCAAAATTTCGGGATCGGCCGTAAAAAGACCGAGAAACGGCTTTCCGACGATCAGCAAGATCACCGAGTTGAAGCTCACGAGCGCCAGCCCGATCCAGAGTCCCCGATATGAGCTTCGATAAGCCTCGCGGGTTCTCCCCGCGCCGTACAGGTGCGCAATCTGAATCTGCATCGCCAGCGCAATCGCGTATCCGAGCATCGAGCAGGTGGATTCCAACGTATTCATATAGGTTCTGGCGGCAAGCTCTTTTGCCCCCATCATCGCCAGGAACGTATACATCGCCAATTGTGTGAATACGTAAGAGGACATGTTCACGCCGAGCGGCCAGCCGATCCGCAGCACTTCGCCGAACAGCTTGCGGTGAAAAAGCAGCCAGTCCCTGAGCTGGATTCTGCGTTCAAACGCCGGGACGAACATAAACAGGAGCAGGAAAGTCGCCAACAGACGGCTAACAAGTGTAGAAATAGCAACCCCGGTTAAACCCAACTGCGGGAATCCGTAAGCTCCGAATATGAAGCCGTAATTGAAAAAGACGTGAATCACGTTCATGCCCAGCGCCGTAATCATCGGCCCCTTGGTGTTGCCCGTGTTCCTGATGACCGTGCTGAGCGAAGCCATCAACGCCGTCAAAACCATTCCGCCGCCGACGATCGAAATATATGTGTCCGCCATGGGAAGCAGCCGTTCCTCCAATTGGAACAGCTTCGCCAAAGGGCGTGCTTCGAGGTACAGCACAACGCTCAGCACAAGGCCGATCGCCGCGCTGACCATCACGGCCATGATCGCGACCGTCCGCGCGTCTTCGTTTTTGCGCGCTCCCAGCTTTTGGGCGATGACGATTCCCGCTCCGCTGGCAACGGTCATAAATAACGTCGTCAAAGCTTGAAACAGCTGGTTCGCCAGACCGACCACCGCGACCGCATCGTCGGAAATCCGGCTGACCATCAACGTATCCACCGTTCCAAGCAGCAGTTGCAGCATCAATTCGATAAAAATGGGCCAGGCGAGAACCCACAGTGTAAATTTGTTTTTCTCTACAGTCACGCATCTCCACCACCGTTATATAGTCTGCTCAAATTATAGTTCTTCCGCTGTGAGCCATGTTCCATTTTCGCAACTCAAATTATCAATATTCCAACCTCAAAAGAAGACCGCCGCCTGCGTACAAAGCTGCGTTCCGGCTTATTTTGTCATAACCTCCTACAATTCCTAATACATTTATCACTGGGGTTGAAGCCTGATGCAGTCGGTCGGCCATCAACCTATTTTGTGCGATGAATACTACAGACAAGTTAAAGGAGCTGAGCATGTTGGAATTTCCAAACCCGATCGAGCAACCGAACCCCGTCATTAGCGTGAAAGAGTGGATGCTGACCATCCTGCTGCTGGCCATTCCGGTCGTTAACATCATCATGCTGTTCGTATGGGCGTTTAGCAGCGGAACGAATCAGACGAAAGCCAATTATGCAAAAGCCAGCCTGATCTGGTTGGCGATTGGCATCGTGCTGTACATCATTTTCGGAGTCATCATATTCGGCGCGACGATTTCCTCCTTGAAATGACATAACACAAAGAGTTACCCCCGGGCGCTTCATCCCGCTCAAGGGTAACTCTTTTTCTCTGCCATACGGCCGCCTGGCTTGTGTCCAGCAGTTCCAGGCCCTCGGCCAGGCTATCATCCGAAAAAATGTATAAGTGAATATTCATGAATTAAACTTCTTGGTAATGAACGGTGTTCAATTATTCCACAACCTATTCGGCAAAATGAGCGAATTGAACATCGAACTAATCATCAGATAATTCTTTATTGACCATCCTAGAAATATATGGTAAATTCCTTTTGTATTATGGTTTAAATTTGAAATGATAGTAATTAATGCAAAGGGGATTTTTCTATGCTGGAGGATGCAAAAGGTGACCTTGACTCCTGTTTGGATGACGCTGAAACTCCATCTATCTTATTTGACCTGGCCGAAACGTTATTTAAACAAGGCAGAAGAAAAGAGTCTATTCATTATTATAAATATTTCTGCGATCATGAACAGATTCGATTGTCAGAAAAAGTGAGCATTGCCCAATATCGAATCTTTCTTGCGTCCCTGGGAAATGGTTCTGAAGAAGATTGGAAAGCAATTCAACGATTCAGTCCTTTCATAAAAAATTTGCCTGACAATATCCAGCTAGATGCCCTTCTGAAGATATCGCAAACGTGCTACTATTTGCAAAAATGGAATGAGGTTGGCCAATATGCAGATGAATTAAGAACATGCGCGATGTATGTCTACAGCATGTCAACAGGAATGAGCGGATCAAGAATATCATTGGAAACAGAAAGACCTTTGGTCGTTTATTACGGGCAAGGGTTTTTATTAAAAGGGCTGTCTCTAAGTTTAACCGGGAAATATGAAGAAGCTAAAAAGTATGTACAATCATACGCCGATTTAAGCTGGTTCGAAATTTTAGATGATGAAGGAAGAAAAGAAGTCGAAAAGTTTAGTGTTTTTGCGAAAGGAAACACTTATTCGATCGATTTACTTCTTGGCAAAGACGTATGCAACGAATATGCAGAGTTCATTGCCTCAAATTCTTCTTCCATATTGATCACAGGCATGAGAACAATTGCTGAAGCAGCTAACTTACACCATTATGATATTGACCACATTTTGGATAAATTTTCGAAAGAGATTGACCAATATAAAGACTCCGAAAATCCTGTTTGGAAAAGCCACTACATACAATTTAACTATCAAAAAGCTATTTATTTTTGTAGAAAAGGTTATGTCAGCGTAGGAATAGACTTAATTCTTCTTTGTCTCTCTTATGCTGTTTCTCATAACAATGATGTTGATTTTAAAAATTGTGCCTCATTGTTTTGGATGCACAGACACCATGCATCCAAAGAGCAGGAAGAAAAATTCTCACAAATCATGGGAGGGATTCACAATGAAGAAGTTGCTGTTGATTCTAGTAGCAGTGATAGGAATAACTAATACTGTATCCGCTCACGCGGACAAACCGAATAACAAAGAAATTTCAAAGAACCCTCCAATATATCAGCCTCTTGTGCATGACGGTTCCGGTGGCTAAAAGGATTACTGATTGACAGAGGACGATTTAATCATAGCCAATCAAATCCACTCTTATAGTAGTGCGGATTTGATTGGCTATTTTTTATCAGCTTCTTTTTTTTGCTTCTTCTTTTCTTTTAATCTCGTATAGAGTGACAACCTAAAAAAGAATTGCATGATTAGCCGCGGCTAATTACAATCCTTCTTCCATTTGGTAAAATATTGCTTGAGAGGGTCAACCCCAATCACAACGAGGTTCTGACGGTTTTTTTTTCCTACTTGATGTTGAACGATTAAAGATACTTATCAATGCAGAAGACTCTTCTTTCGACAAGGGTAGTTCAGCCATGGAGATACCTTCGTTTCTGTTCACCTCAACTCTTTTCAACATATGTACGACTCGGTGCAAATTGGGGTTTAACTGGATTGTAAGCATAGATATCACCCCCTCCCAGGACAATTGTACTACACAAATATAATAACAAAAAATAAAGCATGGAGGATGATTAAGATGAAAAAAAAGTATTTTTTATGGCTGGGTGTGTCGATTTTTGTCGTCTTGCAAATTTGGTTCTCATTCATTATGTTCCATTACCCTTATACCGGGGTTTATCTTGGGCTAACACCTCAAGAGCAATGGGTAATAAAAGAGTTGGCTCCAGAAGGTGCAGGTGCAAAGCTGAATCTTCAAGTTGGGGATGTAATCAAGCAAGTAGATGGAAAGATTCCCAACGATGTTCCTTTCGTTTATAAATGGCGAACGATTGAACAAGCTCATACGTTATTGATACTCAGGGACGGGCGTGAGTACATAATCGAAATAAACACCAATAGCGATACTTCTTACAATATTGTCCAGGTCGCCGAGGAATCAGTGTGCCTCTTTATGGCGGTTTTGGTTTTTGTAAAAATACGACAATCTCCGTCGGCTAGGTTACTTTCAGCTGTTTTTCTAACCATGGCGATCATTTACATGAGTCAAGGCGCATCTATTCGAGGAGATGCTATTGGAAAATTTACTATCACCAACTTTATGATCTTGTTACCGATAGTGTTCTATCATTTTTTAGTAGTATTTTTCAAAGAAAAAGGCGATATAGAATTACCGAGGCGGACTTTGAAATATATGTATTCAATTGCTGCTATATTTTTCGGTGTAAGATGCTTGTACTTCTACCCCCCAATGGCCTATGCGATTCATCGCTATCATGATTCCGCTACCTTGAGCATGTTCATAGTTGGGTTTTTATTCAATATGTATTTATTAACAGTACTTTATGTTAAACTCCGGAAACAACCGTCCTATATGTCCAGCATTATCAAGAGTGTATGGCTTTCATGGATGGTCTCATTTTTACCGATCATCTGTCTCTCTTTTCTCCCTAAAATACTTATTGGATATCGAATTCTAAATGCAGTGTACACAAGCTGGATCATATTATTTTTCCCAATCTCTTTTGTATACTTGATTGCTTCCAACCAGTTATATGATATTGGCCGTATAATCCGGCGGATTTTGTTCGCTGGTTTGTTGGCTATCGTTCCGGTCAGCTTGTTTACGGGAGCATATGCTTTCTTATTTAGCCAAGTTGTGGATGAAAAGCAAATTCTGTTCGTTTTCATCGGTTCGCTGATTCTTGTTACATCGGTACTCTACGCGGCGGAATATTGGACAACACGGTTTGAACCGTTTTTGTTCCCAAGAAAATACGTTTTGCAAACAGCTTTGAAGAAGATTTCCAAAAACCTTGGCACCATTTCCAGTTTCCGCGAATTGAAAGATAGCATACTTGTCGATATCGTGGATACGCTTCAGGTGATGGGGGGAGCCATTGTGTTCCGGTATAAGGACGATACTGAAATCATTAGCGAGGGTGATATAAATACTGCGGAGATTCGGCTGCTTGTCAACTCGTCATCCCCGCTCGATCATCCGCTCTATACTTGCATTGAGATGAATGATCATGAAGAGTATACGAGTTATTTGGTAATGACACGCAAAAAGGCGAATACGCTGCTTGGAAAGGAAGAAATCCAATGGCTGCGCTTGATTACCTCCTATTTGGAGGTTAGCTTGGAGAATGTCCACTTGGTCCGCAAGCTGACCGCGAGGCTGCAGCAATTGGCTTCCCAACTTCCACAGGAGGAAACGGCGCAAGACATTCAATGGTTTCGTAAGATCATGTTCGAATTGCAGGAGGAGGAGCGGATTCGGATTGCTGCCGATCTTCATGATACGACGATGCAGGACCTTTTCTTTCTGAAAAGAAAGTTAACCATCCTGTCGGAAAAGTATACTACGCCCGAAGAAGATCGGGAACAGCTCGACAATATGATTAATTTCGTGGAATTGATCAATGCCAGTTTGCGCCAAAGCTGTTTTGAGTTAAATCCCCATTTGCTTAAAGAGATTGGTTTGATTCAAACGCTGACGATGTACATGAAGAAGGAAGCTTTTACCGCTCCTTTTCAACTTGAATTCATTGCTGAGCAGGCTGCTGCCATTGAAGCCAAAGATTTGCCGACGAAACGACATATTTTTCGAATTGCTCAGGAGCTGCTCAACAATGCGAAAAAGCATTCCCAGGCTTCCAAAGTCACTTTTCTGATAACGGAAGCGCACAATAGCTTTTATTTGATCTATGAGGATGACGGCGTGGGGTTTGAAGACAACAAAGTGCGTCGGAAGGAGATCGATTCATCGGGACTGGGAATCGAACAAATGAGGAGCAGAATCTTACATGCGGGCGGACAATTGGAGGTCACCACGCAAAAAGGGTTCGGAACGAAATTCGTCATTACGATACCAAATGAGGAGGCTATTTCTGCGTGAATCAAAGATCAAGCAGCATCGGCGATTTCCTCCTTGACCTGACATAACACAAAGAGTTACCCCCGGGCGCTTCATCCCGCTCAAGGGTAACTCTTTTCTCTGCCATACGGCCGCCTGGCTTGCCTAACTCATTCTTTCCCTTACTTTCCGCAGAGCGTTCAGCTTTAGCTGCCCGGCTTTGTCCAGCAGTTCCAGGCCCTCGGCGCGGTAAACCTGCGCAAGCCCGGTTTGCATGCTGCCCAGATTGATTTCTACCGTAATCCAGGCGGATTGAATGGCCGCTTCCAGCATAATGAGGGCAATGCCGAGGTCGGATATGACATTTTTGTTAGCCAGATGAATGATTTCGTCCAAAGCAACCATCATGTCATAGCTCCGACTCAAAAGAGCGAGCGGCACGGCGGCGGCCTGAGCGGCGGCATCCTGCACGGCAAGCGAGCGTGCTTCCTTCTCGGCGCCGGTCCCTTTGGGCAGCGCGAGTGCCGCCATGAATCCGTGAAATGCGTCCATGTCTTGTTCCAGCAGCGTTTCGAACTCGGCTATCGCCGATTTCATCCGCTCCACGGCCGCCGTCATCGATTCCCGGACCGCTTCATATTTGGGTCCTGCCGTAAGATTGGCTACCATGGACCCCATGGAAGCGCCCAAAGCCGCGGACAGCGCCGCAACGCTGCCTCCGCCCGGCACAGGCGAGCTTGAGCCCGCTTCCTCCAGAAATTGGCGAATCTTCCGGTCAAAAACTTTCATTTGCATCCCCCCGCCCGATGGACTGCAGTTCCATTGCTTTTAATAAATTTTCGAACAAAATGACGGTCGTCAGCGTGCCTACTCCGCCCGGAACCGGTGTCGCGGCTTTCACCGCTTCCCAAATGCCGGGGCTGGCGTCGCCTGCAATTCCAACCTCCGTTTCATTGATTCCCGCATCGATGACGACCAATTCGTCATGCACCATGCCCGGGGTCACCAGGCCTGCTTTGCCTGCGGCCGTAATCAAAATGTCGGCTTGAGCGATATGGCCGGATAAATTCGCGGTATAGGAATGACAGACGGTTACGGTGGCATTTTCGCGCAGCAGCTGCTGCATCAGCGGCCGCCCTACCGTTTCTCCCCGCCCGATCAGAACGACATGCGCCCCCTGAAGCCGGTATCCGTAATGTTTCAAAATGCGGATGCACGACTGGGGCGTCGCCGGGTACAACCCGCTTTCTCCCGTCATGCACGCCAATTTGTTCGCCGAAGATATGCCGTCGACATCTTTGGCCGGAGCGATAGCATCGGACAGCTTTTGCACGCGGATGTGCCCGGGAACGGGGAGCTCGAGCATGATTCCGTGCACGGCCGGGTCCCCGTTTAACCGCTCGATCTCCTCAAGAAGGCGCTGTTCGCTCACTTGCGCCTCAAATTCCATCAAATGAAAGGCAACCCCGAGTTTGGCAGCCAGCTTTTCCTTTGCTTTGGCGTAGTACGCGGAAGCCGGATCGCCCTGCACCAAAATGGCGGCTATCGCCGGTTGAACGCCCCGCTCCTTCCATTTGCCGACTTCGGCGGCGATAGAGTGCGAGATTTGATCGGCTAACGGCTTCGATTTAAGCAGCAAACCCATTTACGTTCGTTCCCCTCTCCATAATCGGATGAAAATGCAAAAAAAGTACTTGGTCGCATGCTTGCTTACCAAATACTTTGCCCAGGCGTACGGCTATAAGCCATGTGCTCCCTCGTGGTTGCCCACGTTACGCCAGTCACACATAACGATTACTGCTGCGTACAGTTTATCACATAGATTCGCGTTCCGCATAGACGGCCGGGCGAGAATGTTTCACGCCCGCCTTGCAGCGCCCTCTCCGCTCTCCGTCGGGTCCCAGCCGTCATGGCCGGCCAGAACGGTTTTGGCATCAAGCCGCAGCGCTTCCGCTTCCGTTAAAACCCTCGCCCAGCCGGCGCGGACGGCGGCATCGCGCGCACCGGGGCCCGTGCTGCCGTACTCCGTATAGCGGGCCGTGCTTTCATTGCCGGGATTGTCCCAATTGTCCCAACCCGCCGAATAGATGTGCGGCCCCATCCAGGTGTTGATAAACGCGGTATGCGCCCACGCTCTCCATGGCCTGCCGAGATAGACCGACTCCTCCTCCTGCGCTCCGGTCAGACGGCAGTTCAAAAAGACGTAGCCGAACTCCGCGCCCCGTGGCGTCGAAGCGGCCGTGATATAGCCTCCGCGCAAACTGCGGATTTCACACGATTCGAAGCATGCCGCAGCCGATCCGAAAATAAAGTCGACATGCCCTTCGATATAGCAACCGGCAAAATAATGCCGCCCCCGGCTCGTATACAAAGTGTCCTGATTGCCGAGCAGCCTGACGCTGCGGTAAACCTGACGGTCGCCGGAAGCGTACAAAGCAACGGCCTGCGCGATTTCCGGGCCATAGCCCGCGATGTTTTGCACCGTCAAATTTTCCATGCGAAAATCGTCGGCCTCCACCTTCAAAACGGCGGTGCGGAACGTTCCTATTTCTTTGCCGTCCGGCCCCGTCATCCTGGCGTAATCGCCGTAAGCGATAATCGTCCCTTCGCGGCTCTCGCCGATCAGTGCGATGTCCGGCTTATTGTCGGGAATGAGCAATTTTTCGCGATAAGTTCCATTTTTGACATAGATCGTAACAGGCTCCAGAGGAAGCACGCGGACGGCGTCTATCGCCTCCTGAATGCCGGTGAAGTCCCCGCTGCCGTCTTGCGAAACCGTGATATGTCTCATAAAAAAGGTTTGTCTCCTCTCCGCTCAGGAAAGCTGCGCCTTCAGCCAGTCGAATGATGTTCTTCCGGAAATTTCATGCTTGCCCGGGAATATGTCGGCAGCGAGCCGGTCCTCCGCTCCAAGACTGCGGTAAATCCGGGTCAGCCGCACGATGGCTTCTTCCGTCGTTCCAACCGGAAATACCCGGTCCTGATCCCCGGACTCGATAAACAAAGGCCTCGGAGCGATCAACCCGAGCAATTCCGGCTGCTCGGCAATCCGCAGGATGCCGGGAATATAGTTGTCGATGCAGTGCGGCCGATCCAAAATGCTCCCCAGGTACGTATTCGCATATCCGCAAATGACGGCGGCGCGGATGCGCTCATCCAAAGCAGCGGTCAAAGATGCGACCAGGCCGCCGCCGGAAAAACCGATGACCCCGATCCGCTCCGGATCGACTTCCCCGCGCGCGGCCAAATAGTCAAGCGCGCGCGTCGCTTCGTATGTGCGGAATCCGGCGATGGTCATCCCGCACATGAGCAGCTGCAGCGCAATCGGCAGGCAGCTGGAATCTTTGGCCGACGGATCGGCCTCCACGCCGGCCTGCAATCTCCGGTCCCCGAAGCCGATGATTTCGGGGACGAGCACGAACAGCCCCCGGCGGGCCAGCCGGACGGCGAATTTGTTGTGAATCCCGGGATCGTCAGCGAAGCTGCCGTCGGGATTCATGCCGAGCGCGGCCCGATGGCCCGGGCCGTGTCCGTGGCAGGCAAGCACCGCCGGCAGCTTGCCGCCCCCGCCTGACGGATACAGCGCATACGCCGGTATCCGCAGCCCTTCGTACGTCGAGTAAGCGAGCTTCTCGACGGTAAGTCCTTCATGCTCGAACGTGTCGAGCAATTCGGGCTCCAGCGCCGGCCTGCGCTCGGGCCAGGCCCCCAGCGCATCGGCGAGCCGGCGCCTGAGCTCCTCGCGCCCGGCCCCGTCGGGCATAGTCCCGGCGGCGCGGTCCAGGCTGTTTTCCACCGTTTGGGCATAAAGCTTTGCCAAAAAATCGTCAGGGCTCCACATTCCGCAGCCATCTCCTTTATCCAAGGCCGGATTCGGCCTTCCGCTTTTCGATTTCGCGCCTTCCGCTTTCAAAATATGCTAAAATTTGCATATACGCTTCCTGCAAAGAGAGGGACTTCCATGAGCAGCCGGACCGAACCGAAATACCATATCGGCGATTCATCCTTTGCCATTCAGCAGCTGCAGCGCAAAGGCTATTTCGCCATGCCCCGCCCTCATGCTCATCCGTTTTACGAATTATATTACTTGTTGGACGGCCAGCGCGTCTATTTTATAAACGGCAAAGTATACACCGTGCAAAAAGGGGACTTGATCGTTGTCGTGCCGAACGACCTTCACGCTACGTCAAGCTCAAGCGTCGAAAAATTCGAGAGGGTGCTGATCGAATTCGCGCCCGATTTCATAGCTCCGACCGAACCTCCGCTGCTCGAACTGCCGCCTTTTTGCGAGTCCGCTTTAATCCGCTTGCCGCTCAAAGAGCAGCAGGCCGTCGAGCGCTTGCTCCAGCAAATGTTGACCGAATGCAGGGAGCGGCCGGCGCTTTACGTTTCCTGTGTGCGGCAGCTGCTGACCGAGCTGCTGATCCGGATTCACCGCTCCTGCGGGTCGGGCAGCGAGCCTCCGGGCGGCGGCCATCCGATGCACCAGAAGGTGACGGAGATCGCCTCCTACATCAATACCCATTACAAAGAGCCGATTACCCTGGAGCTTGCCGCAAAACAATTTTATATTAGCCCCGCCTATTTAAGCCGCATTTTTCTGAAACTGACGGGCTTCCATTTTAGCGAATACGTCCGGGTTGTGCGCATCCGCGAAGCGCAAAAGCTGCTGCAGACGACCCGGAGCAAAGTCCAGACGATTGCGGAGCAGGTCGGGTTTGAGCACATTTCCCATTTTAACAAAACGTTCAAATCCATTGCGGGCATGCCGCCCCTGCGCTACCGCGAGCTTGCGGGGAAATAACGGCCATCCCCGGTGAATGTCCCTATTATAGAGCATGCAATTGCCAGATTTCTTGCATGCTCTTGTCTATTTTGGCTAAAATTGAATATACTTGTCCTTCGTGTTTGTTTCGGCTGAGCGTGAGCATTTTAACTGTCTGTGATTGCGATCACATACCTTTTTCCGCAGACCTGTTAATCTGTGTATGAAAACCGGACAATGAAACGGAGGGATTCATCTATGTTTTGTTACCAATGCGAGCAAACCCCGACAGGCGGCTGCAAAGTAGTCGGCGTCTGCGGAAAAGATGAAAATATCGCCAGCCTGCAGGACACGATGATTTTTGCGTTAAAAGGTATCGCCGCTTATGCCACGCACGCACGCCAATTGGGCTACAGCGACCCCGAGGTAGACCGCATCACACATGAAGCGCTCTACATGACTTTGACCAACTCCAATTTCAACCTCCAGGAGCATATCGACATGGCGATGAAAGTCGGTTCCGCGGCCGTAAGGATCATGGACGTTCTGGATCGCGCGCATACGACGCATTTTGGAATTCCCCAGCCCGTCACGGTGTCCCAGAACAAAATCGAGGGCCATGCGATCGTCGTAACCGGGCACAACCTTTACGCGCTGGAGGAACTGCTCAAACAGACCGAGGGCAAAGGAATCAACATCTACACACATTCCGAAATGCTCCCGGCCCACGGCTACCCGAAATTGAAGCAATACGCGCATCTGAAAGGAAATATCGGCAAAGCGTGGTATGACCAGCGGCGGCTTTTCGAAAAATTCCCGGGAGCCATCCTGGCGACGACCAACTGCGTCATGCCTATTAAAGGCACGTATGCCGACCGCTTTTTCTCCTACGATATCGCCGGTCTGGAAGGTGTCACCAAAATCATCGGCGATGATTTCACCCCTCTGATCGACAAAGCTTTGTCGCTGCCCGCCGTCAGCATTGATTCCGAGCAGCAGCTTACGACCGGATACCATCACGAAACGGTGATCGGGCTCGCTCCCGAAATCATTCAAGCCGTCAAAGCAGGCAAAATAAAACGTTTCTTCGTCATCGCCGGCTGCGATGCGCCCGGCCCTGGCGGCGAGTATTACCGCGAGCTCGCTACATCGCTTCCTAACGATACCGTCATTCTCACGACGTCCTGCGGCAAATTCCGCTTCAACGACGTGGAATACGGAACTGTCGCCGATACCGGCATCCCGCGGTACATCGACCTTGGGCAGTGCAACAATTCCGGCTCCACCGTCAAAATCGCGCTCGCTTTGGCCGACGCTTTCGGCTGCAGTGTCAACGATTTGCCGGTCAGCATCGTCCTCTCCTGGTTCGAGCAAAAAGCCGTCGCCATCCTGCTCGGCTTGTTCAGCCTCGGCATTCAAGATATTCGCATCGGTCCCAAACCGCCGGAATTCATTACCCCGGGCGTTCTGGACGTACTGGTGCAAACTTTCGGACTTAAACTGATCGGGAATGCTCAAGAGGACATGGCAACGATGCTTGCACTTGCTTAAGCTCCTCCGCCATGGCTTTGCGTACGCATCGGACGATCTCGTCGATGTCCTGCGGCGTCGCTTGATCGATAACAGGGTAAAGAGCCGGGTCCACCGGCGCATAACAGAATCGGGCTACCCAAGCGGGTAGCCTTTTCACATGCGTTCGTTTTTCCCACATCAAGCTTTTTGATGCCTATTTGATTAACCGTTGATTGCGTTGATAAATAGTGGTATATATTTACAGAGCCCATTTATAAATAACGAAAATGTTGGCCAATCAGGATCGTCTGCCACAGCATACATCGTTACATCGGTTTACGCTGTAATGTGAATCATTTTCCAAGAGGAGTGGGACCGAGTGAATAGAATTATTGTGCTGCTTTGTATATTGGCTTCCGTTTCATTGTTATTTGCGGTTGGCGGCAAAAGTTTAACGAATTACGCACCGACGATAGGATGGTTGTTAGCGATTTTATTATTCACAACCGCTATTATGTTCATTTTTATTCGAAGAAACAAAAAGAATAGTAACTAGAATGCCTCCTCGTTCATCAATAATGAGGCTTTAGCTAATTATGCCATGCTTGCACTCGCTTAAGCTCCTCCGCCATGGCTTCGCGTACGCATCGGACGATCTCGTCGATGTCCTGCTTCGTCGCTTGATCGATATGGATGCCCATAATAACCGTTACGGCCTGATTGAGCTGTGAGGCTGCCAGCCTTGCGAGCTCTGCCGCTAGCGGTTTTTCTCTATGTCCCGGCAGTGTGACGGCTTCTTCGCAGATCCGATGCCCGTCGGGATACGCGACCGCCACAGCCCCGATATGAGCCTGGCCGCCGCCGATCAGAAATACTTTGTCTTTTCCCAGTGAATACGTATGAATATGGATGTTATAGGGTACGGGTTCACTTTTCATGCCGCCCAAACGCCTCCATTCCTGATTTTCCATTGCGAAACCGCTTCATTATACGAAAATGCCCGGCCAACTGCATGTGATGAAGATCACGATGCAGTTTTTGCCGTGTCCAAAAGTGCTGAAAGTGATCTATCTCATATCCGGCGATTTCGGCCTATGATACATTATGGGAAAAATGAGTCAGGAGTGGCGGCCATGAAAATCAAACATATAGCGGTAATCGGCGGGGGCATTACGGGGCTGACCGCAGCCTACGAGCTGCACAAACAGTTCGAATCTTCGGGGCAGCCGGTTCAAATCACGCTCCTGGAAAAAAGCGACAGGCTCGGCGGCGTCATTCAAACGCTGCATCGGGACGGCTTTATTATCGAACAAGGCCCGGATGCCTTTTTGTCCCGCAAGACTGCCGTGCTGCATTTGTCCGATGAACTCGGCTTGACCGGCGACTTGACCGGACTGGCCCCGACCGCTTCCAAAAGCTTTATCTGCCTGAAAGGAAAGCTTCACCCCGTGCCTGCAGGCTTGTCCATGGGCATCCCCACGCGAGTGAAGCCGTTCATAGGTACCCGTTTGCTTTCTTTTCCCGGCAAAGTCCGGGCGTCATTGGATTTTCTTTTGCCCAGAAAAAGCACCCCCGGTGACGAATCCATCGGGAGCTTGATTGAACGAAGGCTGGGCGCGGAGGTCGCCGACCGATTGGTCGGACCTATTTTGGGCGGCATCTATGCGGGAGATTTGCACATGCTGAGCACCGCCGCAACTTTTCCGCAGCTGCTTCATATGGAAAAAGAACACCGCAGCCTCATTCTCGGCATGCTTTCCTCCCGCAGCAAAAAGCCGTCACCGGCTCCGGACGCTGCCGTTAGCCAGCTGCCTCCCCATCTTCGCAGCAGCATGTTCCTGACCTACAAAAGCGGACTACGCACGCTGGTCGACCGGCTGGCGGCCGTCCTGACGAAAAGCGGAACCTTCATCAGCATGAACAGTCCCGTTCAGAGCATCTTGCGCCAGCAGGAAAACTATAAAATTGTATTTTCCGGCCATTCGGCGCTGAAAGTCGACGGCATCGTCCTGGCTGCGCCGGCCGAACAAGCGGCCAAACTCATTCAAGGCGCGCCGCAGCCGCTGACGGAACGGTTGGGGCAAATCCCCAGCACGTCCGTTGCCAACATCGTTATGGCTTTCGATCAAGCTGCGCTCGATCGGTCTCTGCAGGGATCGGGGTTTGTCGTTCCCAGGCAAGAGGGGCTGCTCATCACGGCCTGCACCTGGACTTCGTCGAAATGGACCCACACCGCCCCGCCTGGAAAAGTGCTGATCCGGGCTTATACAGGCCATTGGGGGGATCAGTCTCATGAGGAATTGGACGACTCCGAGCTGGAAAAACGAGTGAAGAAAGAATTAGGCGCCATCCTCGGACTGGCGGCAGCGCCCCTGTTCACGGAAATTACAAGACATCCCGGGGCCATGTCCCAATATTCGGTAGGCCATATGGATCGGCTCCAACATATCGAGCGGCAGCTTCAGGAGCAATTTCCGCATCTGGTCGTGGCCGGGAGATCGTATCGCGGCGTCGGAATTCCGGACTGCATTGCGCAGGGCCGGCAAGCGGCCGAACGATTGTTTCAACAACTGCTCACAAATTCTTAAAATGTGCGGCTTTATACTATGATTTTTGTTACAGTGGGCGGTCCGTCCGCTTTGCTACAATGAAGCCACATATGAAGGAGGTAGGATGTTTATGGCTAAAATTCAAGTTTGGAATCCTGAAGACCCGCAATTTTGGAAAAGCGAAGGCAAGCGGCACGCTACCCGAAATTTGTGGATTTCCGTTCCTTCTCTCATGCTGGCCTTTATCGTATGGCAGATCTGGTCTGTTGTCGCTGTCCGGTTGAACGACATCGGATTTCATTTTACACAGGACCAACTGTTCACGCTGGCTGCTATTCCCGGACTGGTAGGCGCAACTTTACGCTTTGTGTACACCTTTGCGGTCGGAACGTTTGGCGGACGCAACTGGACCGTGCTGTCCACGGGCATTCTCGCTATCCCTGCCGTTGGCATCGGAATGGCCGTGCAAAACCCGGACACGCCTTATTCGGTCATGCTCCTTTTGGCAGCGCTTTGCGGCCTGGGCGGCGGAAATTTTTCCTCGTCTTTGTCCAACATCAGCTTCTTTTATCCTAAAAAGGAAAAAGGCACAGCCCTCGGCATCAATGGTGGTCTCGGCAATATGGGCGTATCCGTCGTGCAGTTCGTGACGCCTCTGATTATTACAACCGGAACTTTCGCATTGGTCGGCGGAGAAGGCCAGTTGCTTAAGAACGGGCAGCATGTCTGGCTGCAAAATGCCGCCTTTATTTGGGTCGTGCCTATTCTGATCATGACCGTCATCGCATTTTTCGGCATGAACAATTTGCCCGGAACCAAGCAATCGGTATCCGAACAATTCGTCATCGTCAAGCGCAAGCACACCTGGATTATGACCTGGCTCTACGTGGCCACCTTCGGCTCATTTATCGGATATTCCGCTGCGTTTCCGCTGCTGCTGAAAGCCCAGTTCCCCGAGCATGTGTCGCTGGCATTCCTTGGAGCTTTCGTCGCAGCGGCAGCCCGGCCTGTAGGCGGATGGCTGGCGGATAAGCTCGGCGGTTCCAACGTTACGGCTGTTGTGCTCGTATTGATGGGGATCGGAGCGATCGGAGTTATTTACTATATTGATGCGCATCAGTTCGGCGGATTTTTGGCATCATTCCTCCTCCTGTTCCTGGCGGCGGGCACCGGTTCCGGATCTACGTTCCAAATGATTCCTTTCATCTTCCCGCCAAAAGAAGCCGCTCCCGTATTAGGTTTCACGGCAGCTTTCGCGGCATATGGCTCTTTCTTTATACCGAAGCTTTTCGGATGGGCTACGAATACGACAGGCAGCCCAGTTGCAGCGTTCTATTTTTTCATCGCGTTCTACATCATTTCGATTATTTTGAACTGGCATTTCTATCAAAGCAAAAAAGCCGAAGTCACCTCGTTCGTCATATCCAAAACGAAAAAGGCGTGAGACGGCTGCTTGCGGGAGCGGCTCGCAGGAGCAAGAAACTCGCGAACAGACTTCGGATGCGAATGCACATTTTTGCACGCTTTATCTTTTATTGCCAACAGTTCCTCCACAGCGGCCCTGCCTGCCGCAAAACAACGAAAAGAGCTTCGGAATCGCGCGAATGGCGCCGTTCCGAAGCTCTTTCTTTTACGATAAGCTAACGATTCCGGGACAGGGCTTATGAAAGTCGTTTGCACTTTTTTGCATAATAATCAAGTCAATTTGAGTCCAATAAATCAAAAAAATCCAATTGTTTGAAATAAAATGAAATGGTATCATCCGAAACGATAGCGCTTACATTTCGTTATCAATCCTATAGCAAAGCAGGTGATTATCCGAAAGACCGATTACCAACCCGTCATGCAGGAGGTGCTGCCGCTCCCCCATCCTTTAGACGGAAGACAGGAGTCTCGCCCTTGTCACCGTAAATGTTGCAAGAGAAGGACATGATGAATTATTCTCAGTGTTAAGAATAGGAGTTGAAAAGATGAAGCTGATGGCCAACATGATGAAACCTTTTGTAATGTTTGCAGCATTATTCTGTTTAACGCTTTCTTTCATTCAAATGCCCGTCGCACATATGGCCGGCGGAGTGACTTTGACTGCTGATACAACCGCAATGACTGCCACGATATCCAATGAATATTTGACCGTCAAGTTTAACAACACGGGCAAGGGATACTCACTTGTCTATGGCAGCCAGGAGCTGATTGGGACAGCTAAAGGCTTTTATTGGGACAATACCAATAACAGCGGAACAAATAGCGGTCTCAGCCCGACCCAACTCAAAATCGTAAGCAATACCGGCACCATGGCGGACATCGCCTATATCGGCGGCGCCGGCGAGCTGCACTATGTCGTCCGCAGCGGCGTTAGCGGCATTTATTCCTATTTTGTTGCCGCGAATGTCGGAACGGTCCAAGAAATGCGGACGGTTTATCGCGTTGACGGATCGATCTTCCGCAACGGTTATAACGCTGAAAGGCAAGGGGCACTCCCCGCTGTCTCCGATATTCAAAACGGAACGCTCGTTCAGAACGAAACCTGGAAGCTGCCAAACGGCTCGTACTACTCCAAGTACGATTGGGCAAGCTATATGGCACAAGATCATATACACGGTGTATATGGAACAGCTTCGAATGGAAACAACTACGGTGTCTGGATGATCCCTGTAAGCCATGAAGCCGACAACGGCGGACCGCTGAATCAGGAACTGATGGTTCACGTCGAGAGCTCGACGGGCGACGGCACCGTGCTTAATATGATGCAAGGAACTCATTTAGGGAAAACTTCCACAACGATCCCTTCAGGAAAAATGTATGGACCGTGGTTGGTATATGTCAATAATGGCGATATCAGCGACGCAAAAACAAGAGCCGCTGCCGAGGAAGCGTCCTGGCCTTACTCTTGGCTGTCAAACCAAAATTACCCTTTAAATCGTTCCACAGTTACCGGCACGTTGAAGGTTGCCGATGGGCGTTCGGCCGCAGGTTCGACGATTGTTCTTGCTCAGCCCGGCGGTGAATTTCTGTACCAGGGCACGAACTATATGTATTGGGCTCAAACGGATTCCTCCGGCAAGTTCAACATTCCAAACGTGCGGCCAGGCACCTATTCGCTGTATGCCTATCAGACCGGCGGCAGTATGACGGATCAGCTCCAGAAGGATAATATTGCAATTAGCGGCACTGCCGCCAACTTGGGTACTATTACCTGGACGCCGCCTAATTATCCGAATAAGCTTTGGCAGATCGGAACTGCCGACCGGAAATCAGGGGAATTCAACTTAGGCAATTTCCCAAGGCAGTTCGGTATCTACAATAACGTGCCGGCCAACCTGACCTATACGATTGGCACAAGCTCGCCTTCAACCAACTGGTATTACGCACAGACGCAGGCGGGACAATGGAATGTCAATTTTAATCTGGCTAAAACGTACAGCGGAAATGCCCATCTCACCGTTGCCATGGCTGCGATCTCCCGCTTTCCGATCGTAGAAGTGGATGTAAACGGAGTAGCCGTAACAACGCTGGATTACTCGGGATTGAACGATCAAACCATCTACCGGGATGCATTGCAAAGCGGAAGATACAAAATGGTTCAAATCGATTTTCCTGCATCACAGCTTGCGGCAGGCTCCAATACAATCACCTTCAAAATGACAAGCGTCACCAGCGGCGGCGGCATTATGTACGATACGATCAAATTGGAGACAGATTGAATCGCATCAGGAACTGAAAAAAGGGACATCCTCCCTGGATGAGAAATGGTTGATCACGACAACCATTTCCAACAAAGGGGATGTCCCTCTTTCGTGGCATAGCCACAAACTGAGTCACGTACTCATCTGACCGTGAGGCTTGTATTCACGTGTTTTTGAATCGTTCTATCAGGCGACCGCACGCTCCCGGCGATAAATCCAAACAGCCAGCGGAAATAAAACGATGTTGACCGCCGCGTAGACAAGCACGGAACGATAGTGCTCGAAAAAGTAAGCATTTACGGCTTTTTGCGTGCAAAGGATGTTCAGAAACAGGATGATACACAGCAAGACGATCCCGCGATAGCTACGTTTCATAGCGTTTTACCCCCGTCGCATAAATGGCGCCCTGCTCCTGCTTCAGCAGGATTTCCGGCAGCGGTCTTCGCGGAGGCCCGGCCACCGGCGAGCCCGTTCGAACGTCAAACAGCCCGTGATGGCAAGGGCATACCATCTCTTCCTTCTCCTTGCTCCAGAAGACGGGGCATTTCAGATGGGTGCATGCGTTTTGATACGCTTTGTACTCATTCTCGCCGAGGCGGATCAGCAGCGCGGAATCGTGCTCGCTCGGATAGGCGAATTCGACGGCATCCCCGATTTTCAGCGCGTGAATATCGGCAATTTTTTGCTGCGGATGGCTTTTCTTTTGCATTCCCGCAAGCTCCTTCGCCGCCAGCGCCCCCCAAGGCAGCGTGGATATCGCGAACACGCCGGCTGCGCCGGCCAGTGTTTTCATGAAGTTCCGGCGATCGAGCTTTCTTTCGTTGTCCTTGCTGATATTGTGCGTATAGTTATCCTCATTCAAAGGAAAATGATCATTATCACGTTTGCCGTTCTGTTCCATACGGGCTCACCCCAGTACAAGTTAGTTAAAACAGCTTGGCCTTACCTTGCAAAATGCCCGGAAGACTGATCTTCACATTCGTCTCCCCTTCAAGGGGATCGAACGGCTGATGGCTTGCCGTCCAATTGCCCAGCCTGTGCTGCTCTTTTTTCGCCGCGATCTCCTCTGCGGTAAGCCATTGCAGCGTTTGGGTCGGACAAACCGAGGCGCACATCGGCGGTATTCCCTCTTTGGTCCGATCGTAGCAAAGGTCGCATTTATACATCAGGTTCTGCGCTTCATCGAACTTGGGAATCCCGTACGGGCAGGCAATCGTGCAGTTTTGACAGCCGATGCATTTCTCCACCAATGCCGACAGGACGGCCCCCTCTTGCGTGATCTGAATGGCCTGGGCCGGACAGCTTCGGGCACAGGCCGGATTTACACAGTGCAGGCACATTAACGGGATCGTTTGACGGCTGACAAACGGGTCTACCTCGTAGACGTAGTTGCGGTTTCTTTCATCGTGTCCACCGCACTGCGTACAGGCGGCAAGGCAGCTCCGGCAGCCGATGCAGTTATCCATTTCAATGTAAAGATGCTGTTTCATCGATGCTCACCCTCTCGGTCTGCTTGGCAATCTGTGCGGCGCAAGCTTTAAACTCCGGCATTTTCGACATCGGGTCAAGCGCCGGAATCGTCAGCAAATTAATCGACTGCTCGTGGCCGAAATGATACGGAACGAACACGGTATCCTTGCGGATCGCCTCGATGACTTTCACCTTGTAAAAGGCTTCGCCGCGGCGAGTGTATAAGCGGACCACTTCATCGTGGACGATTCCGTACCGCTCGGCCGTCTCCGGATGCACCTCCACGAAGGGCTCCGGGCACATGGCCCGCAGGAACGGAATGCGCCGGGTCTGGTTGCCCGACAGGTAGTGGTACACAACCCGGCCTGTCGTAAGCCGCAGCGGGTACTGCTCGCACGGCTCCTCCGCCGGCGGCCTGTACGGGAGCGCGCACAGCTTGGCTTTGCCGTCGGGATGATAAAACTGATGGTCCAAAAACATATGCGGCGTGCCCGGGTCGTCTTCATCGCGGCAAGGCCAGAAGACGCCGTCGTTTTCGTTGATTTTTTCCCAGGTGGCGCCGTAATAATCGGCATACCCGCCTTTGGAGGCGAGGCGGAATTCGTCATTGACGTCTCTGGCCGTTTTCAGATGGCGGAAATATTGCCCTCTGCCCAGCCGTTCCGCAAGCTCGACCTGGATCAGCCAATCCGGCTTGGACTCGCCTACGGGCTCCTGGGCTTTATTTATTTTGATGATACGCCCTTCCAGGTTCGTGACCGTCCCCTCGTCCTCCGACCAGGTTACGGACGGCAGCACGACATCGGCGAATTCGGCGGATTCCGATAAATACATGTCCGCGCAAACCATAAAATCGAGCCCCTTCAGCGCCTCGCGCACATAATTCAAGTTCGGCGCCGAGACGGCGGGATTGGAGCAGAGCAGGTACAACCCCCGAATCGTTTTGTTTTGCATAAGCTCAAACATTTCGTAAGCCGATACGCCTGGCTGCGGCATCTCTTCCGGCTTGATTCCCCAGACGCTGCAAACCTCTGCCACATGCTTCGGGTTTGTAATTTTGCGGTAGCCCGGCAGCGCATCGGCTTTTTGGCCGTGCTCCCTTCCGCCCTGGCCGTTGCCTTGTCCCGTAAAGGTCGCTACGCCCGATTTGGGCCGGCCGATTTTGCCTGTGATCAGACACATGTTCGTGTAGGCCGAGACATTGTCGGTGCCCTTATGCTGCTGTTCGATGCCGCGAGCGAACATGACGACGGCGTTGGGCGCCCTGCCGTATATGTCGGCGGCGCGGATCAACTTGTCGGGAGCGACTCCCGTGATCTCGCTCGTATATTCAGGCGTGAACGGTTCGACAACCGCCTGCAGCTCTTCAAATCCGTTCGTATGCTTGCTGACGAATTCAGTGTCTACATGGCCATTCCGTATAAGCAGATGGATCATGCAATTGGCGAGCGCCAGATCCGTCCCCGGGCGCAAATCCAGATGAACGTCCGCGCGCCGGGCGATCGGCGTTTCCCGGGGGTCCGCTACGATCAAATAGCCGCCGCGGTTCTGCACTTCCCAGACGCGGAACATCGACGTCGGGTGGCATTCCGCCGTATTGCTTCCCGCAATGAACAAGCAATCCGTTTCATGCAGATCGGTCCACGGCAGCGTCGATCCCCGGTCCACGCCAAAGCTGCGCAAGAAACCCGCCGCTGCGCTCGACATGCAAAAGCGCCCGTTATAGTCGATATAGCGCGTCTGAAGCCCAACCCGGGCAAACTTGCCGGTCAAGTAGCATTTCTCATTCGTCATCGATACGCCGCTGAATACGGAAAGCGAATCTTTGCCGTACTGGTCCTGCATTTCCCGGAATCGCCTTGCGATCAGATCGTAAGCCTCGTCCCAGCTCGCTTCGCGGAAGCCTTCTTTCGTTCCCTTTAAAGAAGCGTCATCGCGGATCAGCGGAAGCAGCAGCCGGTCATCATGATTCGTCTGCTGGTAGGCGGTCACGCCTTTGGGACACATTTTGCCAAGCGTTACCGGCCAATCGTAGCGGGGCTCGACGCCGATAATTTTGTTTGTGGACGTATTGACTCTCAAGTTCATGCCGCACTGCATCCCGCAGTAGGAGCAATGGGTTGCCACCAGCTTTTCGTTCGGATGCGTTTTATTGGCGATTTGTTTAAAAAACTTATCCTTTGGCATTCTGATTCGCCTCCTTAAACTTGATCCGATGGGTCGGAATGCCGGCAAACCGGGACATCCGGTATTTGCGGCGGCAGGGCAGGCAAAGCTCGGCCAGGTGATAGCCTTCCTCCGTCTTGAATTCGATGCCGCTTGTCTGCAGCACGGCGATCACGTCGCCGGATTGCTCCTCGGACACAAAGCCGGTCCCGCAAACCCGGCAGCTTTTCATCGCCTGCCCGGCGTAATGCTCCCGGTAATTTCGGGCGAAGACGCTCATCGGACGGAACGGAATATGCGCCAGCTTGCCGAACGGAATATAAATGAGCGTGACGATGACCGACCATTGATGCACCAAAGATACGACCGGCTGCCCGTACCCGTGCAAAAACATATTGCAGAAAGTGAGCGTCAGCCCTGTCAAACTGACGAACAGCAGCATGTACAGCGGGAGAAAATCATAGACAAAAGATTGCTCTGCGACAGCCTGCATGTTTTTCAATCTGCGGTATAAAGCCATGCAGCCTCCGCCGATGACCATGAAAGCCGTAATATTCAACGCATTATAAAAAAGGTATCCGATAATTCCGTCCGCCTTAATGCGCATAATATCGATGCCGAAACCAACGACGGTGTACGTCCCGTTCTCTCCCATCGTGAAGTACATCCAGCCGAACACCAGGGGAAACGTGACGAAAGCCGAAATGATGCAGCCCCAACCCAAAAGAATGTGCTGCGTCCAGCGGTACCAGCCGCGATTCCAGACAAACCGGTACGTGGCCAGATGGTCCACCGCCGTCGCCGGCGTGCTTTTGCGGAACAACAGTTTGATTCCTTTCTTTAAAATCACCTTCGTAGGCGGCCGCTCCCCCCATGACAGAAACCGGTAAAAGAAACCGCAGACGAATACGACCGTCCCGACCATATAACCGTACAAGGCCAAGTCAATATGGGTAAAAAATCTCGAACCGAACCACATGAGGACGATTAGTCCACATACAACGAAAAAAACGTATTTGGCAAATTTGGACGCGAACGCTCGATCCATGTCTTATCATGCTCCTTCGCTGTAAACTCCTAATTCATTAAAACACATTCTTTCTGCCGACACTGTGAGGGATATCACTTCGCGCCAAAAAACCTCCGATTCCGTTATACAAACGGTTCCGGAGGCTATCGGCCGCCTGATATTCCAATAATCCTATCTAGCTTATACCGATATAAACCGTATTCCCCTTGAGCTGAACGGGATACGTCTTGACTTGTCCCGTGTCGGGCAGCTGCACTTCTCCGGTGAGGAGACTGATCTTGCAATCGCGCAAGGGACAGTAGACGTACTGCCCGCTTACGATGCCTTCGGCCAGCGGACCGCCTTTCTTATGGGCGGTTTTGTTTTCAAGCGCATGCAAAGTGCCGGCGGAGACGTGAAACACTGCGATTTCAACATCCCCTATCCGCACAACCTTGCCGAGGTGCAGGGGGAACTCCTCCAGTTCCCCGACCGGATGATAGACGGCAGCCTCTATATCAGATGTGGCTTTCATATCGGTTCCTCCCTTATTTCGCCAAAATTTGTTCGTACAGCTGGTGCCTGAGCTCTTCCCTGTCGATAACTTCCTTCCACGGATCTTGCAGCCCGGCCAGCGCCAGTTCGATGCGGTCCACAAGCTTCCGGCGGTTTTCCTTGTTCTCGACAATTTCCCGGACAACCGTATCCAGGCCGATCCGTTCGATCCAATCGGACGTGCGCTCCCCGTAATTTCCCGTTTCCCGGTAATATTGAATGAAAGCTCCCGCAAGCTCAATCAGCTCTTCGTCCCTCTTCACCTTGCAGAGCAGGTCCGCGCCCCTTAATTTCACGCCGCCGTTGCCGCCGACATAAATCTCCCAACCGCCGTCATTCCCGATAATGCCGAAATCTTTAATTTCCGGCTCGGCACAATTGCGGGGACAGCCGTTGACGGCCATTTTGAATTTGGCCGGCATCCACAGCCGCTCGAATTTTTTCTCCAGCAAAATCCCCATGCCGAGGGAATCCTGGGTGCCAAAGCGGCAAAACGTCGAGCCTACGCATGTTTTTACGGTTCGAATCGACTTGGCGTAAGCGTACCCGGACGGCATATCCAGCTCTCCCCATATGAGCGGGAGATCCTCTTTCTTCACGCCCAGCAGATCGAGGCGTTGGCCGCCGGTCACCTTGACCATTTTCACGGCATATTTGTCCGCGACTTCAGCTATTTTGCGCAGCTGATCCGGCGTCGTGACGCCCCCGTACATTCTGGGGACAACGGAGTAGGTGCCGTCTTTTTGGATATTGGCATGCAGCCTTTCGTTCACGAATCGCGAATCCCGCTCGTCCTCGAAAGCTTCGGGCCATACCATGCCGATGTAATAGTTGATCGCAGGGCGGCATTTCGGGCATCCTTCCGGATTGCTCCAGTCCAGTACGCTCATCACTTCTCTGACGTGGGTCAGCCCTTTATCCCTGATCGCCGCGACAACCTCGTCACGGGTATGGGTCGTGCAAGGACATATCGTTTCCTTGGCAGTGCTGCCTTCATAGCCATCCCCCAGCGTCAGAGCGAGGATGTTTTCCACCATCGGCTTGCAGCCCCCGCAGGACCGGCTGGCTCCGGTGCACGCCTTGATTTCCTCCACCGTGCTTAGTCCTTGCTCCACGATAGCCTGCACGATCATGCCTTTGGTAACCCCGTTGCACCCGCATACGATCTCGTCCGCAGGCATCGCGGCTGCAAAAGCGAGCGGGTCCGCGCTGGCAGCAGCCGAAGTGCCCAGCAAAAGCGCATGAATGTCCTGCGTCATAGGCTCCTGGTCTTTTACCCATTTCAACAGCTGAGCGGACAGGCTGACATCGCCGAACAATACGCCGCCAACGATCCGGTTGTCCCGAAGCAGCACTTTCTTATACGTTTTCTTCCAATGATCCTGCGAACGAATGATGTCCAGTCCGGGACCGTCTTGAAATTCCCCCGCGGAAAATACGTCCACTCCGGAAATTTTCAGCTTGGTCGATACGGTCGATCCGTTGTAAGGCTCTACCGGTACCCCGCACAAATGTTTAGCCAGGACAGCGCCCTGCTCAAACAACGGCGCCACCAGACCGTAGCAGATGCCGCGATGCTCATTGCATTCGCCGACAGCGTACACATCCGCGACATTTGTCCGCATGTAATCGTCGACCACAATGCCCCGTCCGACCTGGATGCCGCCATTACGGGCCAGCACCGTATTGGGCACGATTCCCGCGGCCATGACCAAGAATTCGGCTTCCAGTATCGAGCCGTCGTCGAACATAAGCCCTTCTATGCGGGCGTCGCCCAAAATCTCCGCGGTCTTTTTCTTCATCATAAAATGAAGCCCTTGCTCTTCGAGCTCCGCTTTGAGCATAGCCGCCGCCGCGGCATCCAGCTGTCTCTCCATCAAATCCTCGAACAAATGAACGACCGTCACGTGCATGCCCAGTTTAAGCAGCCCTTTGGCCGCTTCGAGACCGAGCAGACCGCCGCCGATGACCGCCGCCTTTTTGAACATTTGCGCCGCTTCCATCATCCTGTTGCAATCCTGGACGTCGCGGAAACCGACAATCCCTTGCTTTTCAATGCCAGGCAGCGGGAGCATCACCGGATTCGATCCGGTGGCCAGGATGAGCTTGTCGTAGGGCTTAATATGCCCGTCGCTCGTATAGAGATATTTGGCCGACGTATTGATTCCCGTCACCTCAACTCCCGTGTACAGTTGAATATGGTTTTGTTCATACCACTCGTAATCGTTAAGAATCATGTCGTCGAATGTTTTGCTTCCCTCCAGCAGGTAAGAAAGCTGTATCCGGTTATAGTTGGGGTGCGGTTCCTTGCCAATGACCGTGATGTCATACATGTCCGGCGCTAATTTGACGATTTGCTCAATCGTGTTAATGCCTGCCATCCCGTTTCCTACAAGCACCAGTTTCAGCCGATTTGTTACACCGTCCATCGTATCTGCCTCCTCGCGATTTACTCCCTTTCTGTTCAAAACATAGCCGTTTCTATGGACCAATCATAGAACACCGGACGGCCGGAGCGATGTGAAATTTATCACATACATCGGAGAAACAACAAAAAGCCCTGACAAATCAAGGCTTTGATTGTCCGGGCTTCTCAAATTTTGGAGAGCGACCGATAACGCGGGTGCTCTGAAAGAACCGACTGAAACAATTGCGTCACGCCGGGGTGCGGCGACTGCAAGAACTGCGCTTTATCCTCGCTGTGTTCAACAAGCGCCCCTTTATCCATAACGGCAATGGCATCGGAAATGAAGAACGCGGCTTTAACGTCATGCGTGATAAATAGATAAGAAAGGCCGAACGTCGACTTTAAATCGCTCAAAAGTGCCAGTATGCGCGATTGAGTCACCTTATCCAAGCTGCTTATCGCTTCGTCAAATACGATCAGCTTCGGTTTTAAGGCAATCGCTCTGGCAATATTGATTCTCTGCAGTTGGCCTCCGCTAAATTGATGAGGGCGTTTCTGCATATCGTTCGGGCTTAGCCCGACTCTTTCGAGCAATTCTCCAATGGTTCGTTTGTACTCCTTTGGCGATAAGGCTTCATAATTATCAAGCGGTTCGCCGATAATTTGTTCCGCAGTCATCCGCGGATTTACGGAAGAATAGCAGTCTTGAAACACTGCTTGAAGATCACGGCGAAGCCGTCTGCGGGTAGCTGCGTCCGTGTTATAGAGATCGATTCCTTGAAACAGAACCTGCCCCTTCTGCGGCTTTTCCAGCCCCAGAATCACTTTGCCCAGCGTACTTTTCCCCGCCCCGCTCGTTCCAAGAAGCCCCAGACAATTCCCTTCTTCGATTGCAAGGGAGATGCCGGAAAGAACCGGCGCCTGCCGCTTGCTCCACCGGAACAGCTTGGATTCGGCATAAGTATGAGTAATGTCCTTCACTTGCAGCAAACTCACTTCGTCACCCCTTCCCTTGCAAATGATCTTAAGTCCCCGCTTCCGCATTCATGACAAGACAAACTCCTTGTTATTCTCGTTGATTGGCAGCGTCAGTCTGGCATCAAGCAGCAGTTTCGTATAATCATTCTTCGGGTGATCGAACAGTTCGAACACGTCCGCCTTTTCTACGATCCGTCCTTGCCGCATAACGGCTACCTCGTCGGCCATTTCCGATATAACCCCCAGATCGTGGGAGATCAAAAGAATGGCCGTGCCGTATTCCGCGCGGATGCGATCCAATTGGCGCAGCACCTGCATTTGATTGACTGTATCCAGCGCAGTAGTCGGCTCGTCGGCTATAAGCACGGATGGCCGCAAGCACATCGCGACGGCAATCATAACACGCTGCAGCATGCCTCCGCTCAATTGAAAGGGATACCGCCTCATAAGCAGGGCAGGGTCCGGCAAATTCACGTCCTGCAAGGAGGAGACAGCCAGATCGAACGCTTGCTTTTTGCTGAAATCGGTGTGGGTGCGGATCGTTTGCACAAATTGGTCGCCGATCGTAAACACGGGTGAAAAGGCGTTCATCGGATTCTGCATAATAAGAGCAATCTCGCTCCCGCGGATACGCCGCATCTCTTCCTCTTTGAGCCCGTTCAACTCACGGCCGTTTAATTGAATACTGCCTTCCACAATCGTTGTTTTCCGGTCCAGCAGCTGCAAAACAGACAAACTGGTAAGCGATTTGCCGCTTCCGCTTTCTCCGACAAGCCCGAGGACGCGGCCCGGCCGCAGCTCGAATTCAATGTTGCGGACAAGGGGAAGCGTCCCTTGCGCCGTCGCAATTTTTACATGCAGGCCGCTTACCTGCAATACATGGTCCGATGCTTTCAATGATCTCATTCCTTTTCAAAACGTCGCTTGACACCAAACCGATCCGACAGAGCTTCGCCCAACAAATTGAACGAAACGACGACAAGCAGAATCATGATCCCCGGGTACAGCATTAATTCCGGATTGCTGCGTATAAACGATTTTCCTTCATGAATCATCGCTCCCCACTCCGGTGCAGGCGGCTGAATACCAAGCCCCAGGAAGGAGAGTGCCGAAATATCCATGATCGCCCACCCCATTTCGAGCGTTCCCACAACGACAATAGGGGGAAGTATGTTGGGGATAATGTGCCGTCTTATAATTTTCCATTGCGAGGACCCGCTTATTTGGGCCGCAGTGATGAAATTCCGCTCCTTCAAGCTGAGCACCATGCCCCGGAACATTCGCGCGTAATACACCCACTGCACCAGCATCATCGCCAAAACGACCTGCGGAAGCCCGGGCCCGAAAATTCCGACCAGCCCCAGAATGAGCACGAGATTCGGAAACGCCATCACCCCTTCGCAGAACCGCATCAGCACATAATCGACCAAACCGCCTTTATAGCCGGCGATCGCTCCGATGAACAGGCCGATTCCCAGCGATGCGATAAAGATCAATGACGCAAAGCCCAGCGAGATGCGGGCGCCGTATAGAAGGCGAGACAGAATGCAGCGGCCCAATTGGTCAGTGCCCAAGGGATAGTCAAGCGAAGGCGGCTTGAGCTTGAGCGCCAAATTGACCTGAACCGGATCATGCGGAGAGATCCATGGAGCCAGAATGGTAACAATAGCGAGAACAAGCAAGAGACCCAGGCATACCAGAGCGGTCTTCTGATTTCTAAGGCCGTTGCGTATACTTGCAATCATAGGCCGGTTCTCCCTTTCTGTGAAATTCGCGGGTCCATCATCATCTGCAGAATGTCCACAATCAGGTTGCATACGATGAACAGACAAGCGCTAAGCAGCACGTAGCATTGAATGACCGGTATATCCCTGTTTAAAATCGAGTCGACAAAATAACGGCCGAAGCCGGGCCAGGAAAAAACGACCTCTACAATAATAGTGCCGGAAAGCAGTTTGCCTATGTTCATGCCCAGACCCGTTATCATCGGCGAAATCGCGATTTTCAGCGCGTATTTGCCCATGATGATTTTTTCTTTGATGCCTCTGGTTCTGGCGTATAACACGTACGGCTCCTGCATCTGCTCCAGCATGCTGCTGCGCAGCAGCCGGGTATAAATAGCAACCAGTCCCAAAGCCAGCGTTAACGAAGGCAGAATCAGGTGCGCCCATGTCCCTTTTCCCTGCACAGGCAGCAAATCCAGCTTGACGGATAAGAAAAAAACCAATAAGTACCCGAGCCAAAACTGCGGGATGGAGGCGCCGAAGAAAGCAAGCAGCCGGCTGAAATGGTCGATCACACTGTTCTTGTAAACGGCCGATAAAAAGCCGATTGGCACGCTGATGAGCACGGCCAGACAAATGCTGCTGAAAGCAAGCTGGAGCGTAGCGGGCATCCGGTGCGCGACCTCCTGCCAAACCGGCTCCTTCGTAACATAAGATGTGCCGAAATCAAGTCGGCACATCTTCATAAGGGAATCCGCATATTGAACAAGCAGCGGCCGGTCCAGACCGAAATCATGTCTGACCTGGGCCAGCAGCTCTTCCGTCGGGTGAATGTGGGCTACAGTGAGATAAACTTCAGCCGGATCGACGGGTGAAAGATGGATCAGCACAAAAGAAAGAAGCGTGGCAAAGAGAAAAATGGGAATGACACCAAGGAGCCGCTTCCCGATATAGCTTCGCAAATCATAACCTCCCTGCCGTTTATTTGTTCGCGATGTCGAGCCCGAGGAACGGATTGTCATCCCGATTGGCCGGGAAAGCGAAGCCCTTCACGTCTTTTTGATAAACAGCCGTTTGCTTGAGATAAGAGATCGGCAGAAATGATGCCTGCTCCTGCAGCGTCTTCAAAATAGAACTGTACAGCTGTTGGCGCTTGCTCTCATCGGTCGAGAGGAAAGCTTCGCTAATTTGCTGATCCAGCTCTTTTTTCATCGGCAAGCTCGAGAGCGACTCCGAGATGCCGAAGCCATTTGTAGCTGCGATATTAATGAAAGAGTGAGGATCATACGGCGCGCCGTAGTTACTCCAGAAGTACAGATCAAAATCCGCCGCCCGCAGGCGCTTTATTTGTTCAGTGAGCTCCAGGCTCTTAATGTTCAGCTTGACTCCGATGGCTCCCCATTCGGCTTGCAGCGTTTCCGCCATCGGCTTTTGGATCTGATCCGATTTTTCATACAGCAATTCCAGCTCAAGCGGTTTTCCGTCTTTCTCGCGGACGGTTTTCCCGGAAGGCAGCTTCCAGCCCGCTTCATCCAGATAAGCTTTCGCTTTCTCCACATCGTATTCGAACGGCTTAACGTCGATATTGGTATACGGCAAGTTTTTGGCTAAAATATTGTCCGCCTTCTCCTCCAAGCCGGCCGTAATCCCGTCCACCATCGCCTGCTTGTTAAAGCCGTGCTGCAGAGCAAGACGCACGCGCAAATCCGAAAGTATATCCTTGCTTGTATTCATAACCAGCTCTCTTGTTGCGATAGGTTCGGAAATACTTGTGTCATACTTGCCGGAAGCTTTAAGCTGCTTGAATGCATCCAGGCTGATAGCGCCCTCTCCGTAGATCAGGTCGAGCTCTTTTTTCTCAAAAGCAAGCACGCGGGTTTCTCCGTCAGGAATAACCTTGATGACCAATTTATTGATTTTCGGCTTGTCTCCCCAGTAATTCGGATTGGGGATAAATTCCGCATATTCGTCTTTTTTATAGTCCGACAGCATCCATGGTCCGGTGCCGACCGGCTTTTTCACACCCTTGGAAGTATCCCCGTCGTCCGGAAAACCGGCTTCACCGAGAAAACGCACCGGGCGAACGACCGACAGCTCCTGAATGGTCGGATAGTAGGGCTGCTTCAGCGTCATTTTGAATGTGAATTCATCTGCCGCCTCGGTCTTGTCGAGTACGTTCATAAAACCGAGCCAGTTATGATTTTTAATGTTTTTCACGATCGCATCGAAATTTTTCTTGACAATAGCGGCATTAAACGGTGTTCCGTCTGAAAACTTGACATTTTTGCGAAGCTTGAAGGTATATTCTTTCCCATCCTTCGATATATCCCACGATTCCGCCAGTTGAGGCTCTAGTTTGCCTCCTTCTTTGTAGCTGACCAGCGGCTCGTAAATCATCGATTGCGCGATTAATTGCGAAGGATTGTACACATGGGGATTCATCGTGCCTATATCTCTTGGCCATGATACCGATATCGTTTTGTCGGCCCGGACCTCTCCCGCTTCGGAGTTCGGCGCGGAATTCTGTTTGGAGCAGCCAAGAAGCGCAGTTGTTAATATAAGCATCATAAGAAGTAGAGTCCTGCTCTTAGAAGCAAACATATGAAAAAATGGTTCCCCTCTCGATGTAAATTGGTGATAATGATTATCACTATCGATAGTATGTTACAGGAAAAATTTTCTCGTGTCAAGATGGTTTACTTTAGCGGGATCATCTATAATGCAAAAAAAGGGCTGTTTGTTAGAAGCTGCAGACAAACGGCTCGATAGCCGTTAAGGGGAAGGAAGACAATAATCAATGGGGACACTGCGTCCGTTATCGGCAGGTTTTGTTCGAATCTACATACTTGCTTGTCTTTTCTTTACGGCCAATGCCGTTCTTACCGTCATTCTCCCGCTTAAAAGCGAAAAGGAGGGGATCGGACAGGCGGAAATCGGCGTTATGATGGGCGCATACATGCTTTTCTGCCTGTTCCTTCGCCCATGGGCCGGCCAGACCGTTGCCAGATTCGGATCGCTGCGGACCATGCGCGTACTTCTGATTGTACATGCCTGCGGACTTGTACTGTTTACGGTTTTCGGCGTGGAAAGCTATCTTCCGCTTCGGGCGCTGCAAGGAGCCGTTACGGCTTTCTTTTCAATGGCGATGCAAATGGGCATCGTTGAAGCGCTTTCGGACCGGGACCGGGCTCAGGGGGTATCGCTCTATGCTTTGTCCACCATGCTGCCCCAGTTATTCGGTCCGATAGCAGCTTTATACTTATGGGAACACGATCAGATGTCCATGATAAGCATCGCCCTGGTTGCGATCGGCCTTCTGACGTGGCTTTGCGGCGCGTTCATCCCCCTTCCCGCCTCACCGGCGAAAGGTGCTGCGCTAACTTTTACGGATATGGTGAAGTCGGCTTCCCAACTGTGGAGCAATCGTGCTCTGCTCGTTTGCTCCGTCGTCATGCTCGCCGGTTCCATCACCTATGGCGCAACTATGACTTTTTTGCCGCTCTATATGCAAACCATCGGAACAGGCGACGCCGGAGTTTATTTAATGATTCAAGCCGCCGTAGTAGTCGCTTGCCGGTTCGCCCTTCGCAAAAAAATTCCGTCCGACGGCCGCTGGAATACCGGGCTGATAGCCGGGTTGCTGTTATCCGCCGCAGCGGGTTCACAAATACTGGCTATTCTTCAAACAGCAAGCCCTCTCTTATACATATCGGCCATTTGCAACGGTATTGCCGTTGCCTTGATTTATCCGACGCTGTTGACTTATCTCACTTTCGTACTGCCGGCGCAGTCCCGCCATGTATTGATCGGTCTTTTCATTTCATCATACGATCTTGGCTTTTCGCTGGGGGGACTCATGATGGGGCCGCTCGTAGAACGGTTCTCCTATTCCCAAATGTATACTTGCTGTGCCTGGCTAAGTGTTGTCGCTCTTCTAATCGTTATCGGCAACAGGAATAGGATGATCGGACCGAACCACAGCAAACCGGGACTGGCCGAAACAGATCGACAATAAATAGTTTCCCAAATGATTGGGGCCATACCGATCGGCCCCTCTTTTAGCTGTTTTTCACCAAAGCGTCAATGATCATTTTGAAAATAATCAGGTCGTTTTTATAGTCTTCCGGCGTCGTTTTTGGCGTTAAATTTTGTGTGATGACATCGTAAAAATAGTTAAGCTCTAACGTATACGGATCGGTGTAAGTCGGGCGAATGACGGATTCCTTGTACGCTTCGCCTTCCGTTTCGCGCACATGCAGCGTCGTCGGCAGATGGCGGATGTACGGCGTATCGTATTGGACTCTCACCGTTTTGTTGCCCCCATACACTTCCACATGCGCATCGAAGCGGCCCTGCTGGTCGACCCCGGTTTCAAAAGTGACGGAAAATTGATCGTAGTCGAAAATAACGCTCAGAAACATGCTGCCGTTGTTCGTCAGCTTCGCTCCTGAGACGCCTTTCGGCATGCCGATCGCTTCCCGCATGGCCGACAGATCATGGCTGGACAAGCCGCACAGAAAGCGGTAGAACCCGAAGTAAGGGGATTCCGGCTCCAGTCCGGTAGCTTCCTTGACGAGCTGCAGCGCCCTCGCTTTTTTATCGTCCGCCGCTCCCTGCGGAAAATCATCGAATGCGGCGACATGGTGCGCCTGCTTGACGAAATAGCTGTTCGGCCCGATAATGTCGCGAACCCGTGCGTACTGGATTTTGTCCAGGCCGCCGATTTCTTTGACAGCCTCTACGAAAGACGCCGCATAGCGTCTCATATAGCCTACGAGAATTTTCACGTTGTTTCTCTGTTGAGCGGCGATGATCGCGTCGGCCTCCGTTTCGGTGAGGCACATCGGCTTTTCGATCAGCACATGCTTCTTATGATCGGCCGCAGCAATGGCGCATTCGGCATGGTATTCATCGCTGTTTAATACGAACACGACATCAAGATCTTCTTGTTTGACAAGCTCTGAGGAGTCCGTGTACAAGCTTTGCACTCTATATTTTTCGCCGGCATATTTAGCGAGCTTGGGGGAAATATCGCAAAGCGCGGCAATGCGGAACTTCTGCGGCAGCGCCTCCAGCACGGGAAGATGAACCGTCTGCGCAACCTCCCCAAGCCCGATAATCCCAACATTTAAAATTTTTTGTTCCATGTCCGTTTCTCTCCTTTTTATTTTTGTATGTTCTGAAGGGGCCGTTAGCCTTTGACCGAGCCTGCGGCCGAACCGTAAGCCATATATTTCTGCACGAAAAATAAGAAAATGAGCACCGGCAGCGCCGACAGCGTAGCGGATGCGGTCAGACCGCCCCAATCCGTCGAATTTTGCTGCATGAACGTCTGCAGCCCAAGCGGCACGGTCATGAGGCTTTCTTTTTTAATAAACACGCTCGCAATCAAGTAATCGTTCCAGGTGAACAGCAGGGAGAAAATCGACACCGCCGCAATGCCCGCTCCCGAAATCGGCGCGACAATCCGGGTGAAGGTGCTTAACCGGCTGCAGCCGTCAATCCAGGCGGCCTCCTCGATTTCTTTCGGAATCGTGTCGAAGAAGCCTTTGAACATCAACGTCGAGAACGGGAGCTGCGCCGCTGTATTGATGATCACGAGCGCCGTCAGCGTATTGATCAGATGCAACGACCGGAAAGTTAGAAACAGCGGCAGCAGCACCAAAATGATCGGAAACATCTGCAGCAGCAGAAGCACCGTGGAAAAACCGCCCGACAGCTTCGTTTGGAATCTGGAAATCGCATACCCGGCCAAGGAACCGACGACAATCGTGAACAGCAGCGAGATGCCGGATACGGTCACACTGTTGCCGAATTGGCTCCAAAATTGGGATTTCTCATTGACGAAAATATAGTTTTCCATCGTAAAATGCTGGGGAAACAACTGCTGCGAAGCCATAATCTCCGTGTTGGACTTGAACGAATTCAACATCATGACAAGGATCGGGAGATTGACCAGCAGAGCGGCAACAAGCAGGAACAGGAACACGATGCTGCGAACCACTTTATTCACGCGGACGTCAACCCCCTTTATTGGCCTTTCTTTTCTACGCGCATCAGCAGCCATGCAAGACCCATCAAGACGATCAAACTGAAAATGGCCAAGCTGGAGCCGATGCCTAACGAATCTTTAACGAACGCATATTTGTAGCTGATAATCATTAAATTTTGCGTTGCGTTCAGCGGCCCGCCTCCGGTCAACAGCCACAGCACATCGAAGTCGTTAAAGCTCCAAATGCTCATCAGAATCCAGCAGACAAACGTTACGGTTTTGAGCTGGGGCAGCGTAATGTTGAAAAACATGCGCCATTTGCCTGCGCCATCGATGCTTGCGGCTTCGTACAGATCTTTGTTGATCGTCTGCAAAGTGGCGAGCAGCGAAACCATCATGAAAGGGAAGCTGCGCCAAATTTTCACGATAATGACGGAGAAAATCGCCCACTTTTCGGTGCTTAAGAACAGAATCGGCTCAAATCCGAGCGATTTCAGAAATAGATTGACGATCCCGGTCTGGTCCCCGATCATCCAGCGCCAGCCGACCATCGATACGACGGAGGACAGCACCCACGGAACGATCAATGCGACCCGGAAAACGCCTCTCCCCGGTATGTCCATATTCAGCAGCAGCGCCAAGACGAGTCCAACAACATAACTTCCGAGCACGCAAAATACGGTAAAATAGGCGCTAAACACGAAAGCCTGCCAAAACTCGCTCATCTGCAAAATTTTGATGTAGTTGTCAAACCCGATGAACGTACCCGCTTTCAGCAGCGAGCCGTTCTTGAAGCTGTACATAATTCCGGATAGAAACGGGTAAATGTTAACTAGCAAAATAAATAAAATCGCCGGGAACAAGAATCGAACTTGCAGCCATCTTACTCCTTGTTCATTGTTCATGAAACCGCCCCTTATTTCATGATTTCCCGCAGCTTCTGATCCGCTTCTTTGAGCGAATCCCGCACCGGTTTGCCGGTTAAAATCTTTTGAACCAACTGCGTCATCGAGCCGTCGCCTTCAATTTGATTCAACTCCGGGAAGCCGCTGGGGTAGAGATTGCCCGTTGTTTTCACGATCGGCAGGTAGCTGTTGGCGATGACCTTCAGGATCGGGTCGTTCTGGAAGTACGGATCTTGGGCAAAAGATTTGCGCGCCGGCAATCCTGCGAATCCTTCGGTGAACAGCGCTTTATTGTTGTCCGACCACCATTTCAGGAACTCCTTGGCTTCGTTCGGATGCTTGCTTTGCTTGTAGATCATGATGTTGTTGACCCAGCCCAGCGCCTGCTTATCGCCGTGAGGGCCGGCAATAGGCTCGAGAACGCCGATTTTGTCGGCTATTTCCGGCACCGAACCTTTTAAATTCAGGGAATTATAAGTAAATGCGGTCGTTCCGTTAGCAAAATCTTTTGTGATGTTGTCTTTGTTAAATCCGGTGGATGCAGGATTGATGACGCCGTCTTTGACCAAATCGGCCAAATATTGAACCGCTTCGACGTTGCGGTCGCTCAGCAGATTGACTTTTTTGTCCGCCGTGAACAAGCCGCCGCCATTATTCAAAATCACATTAATCAACGTATGAATACCAAGGGTATCGTTGCCGGCGACATCCATGCCGTATTTGCCGTCGCCCGTCAGCTTCTTCAGGTCGGCTCTTAATTCATCCCAGTTTTTCGGCTGAGCGGTGATGCCCGCTTTTTCAAACAGATCTTTGCGGTAAAAAGGCACCCGCACGTCGATCATCCAGGGAAGCGCTACATAGTGGCCGTTATATTTAAGCGCTTCCACGCTGCCCGAAGTAAAATCATCCAGCTTGCCGGATTTTTTCAAATCTTCGATCACGTCGTCGATCGGGAGAATTTGATCGGTATCGGAAAATTGGAAAGCTTGATAGCCCGCTCCCGTGCTGATATCCGGCGGAGACCCCGATGCAATCGCATTGGCAAACGTCTGGTACCAGCTCGCGTTCCAGGGAATCGACTGATAACTGACTTTCATATTCGGATGCTCGGTATTGAATTGTTCGACCAGCTTCTTGGCCGTATCCACATACTTCGCCGGTCCCCAACCCATATCCCAGAACGTGATTTCTACCGGCTTGGAAGAGCCGCCGGATTGCTGCGCCGTCGCGCCCGGACTCGCTGTCGAAGTTCCTTTATTACCGCCGCAAGCGGCAAGCGATACACTTAGTGCGGCTATCATTGCAATGTTCAAGCTTTGTTTCATCATGCATGTTCACCCCTTCTGATTTTTAAACACACCGATTCCATTCCGCTATCCCTAACATAAAGCGCCTGAGCGATACTCGCCTCACCTCCCCAATTATTAAAACCCATAATCAACCTCTTTCTTCAAACCTAAATTGTAAACGTTTAGATTTTTAGTGCCATCTTGCCCTTTAAATCCGAAGCTTTTAGTTCTCCTTTCACGATAATAACAGCCCTAATTGTGCTGCCTCCAGCTGAAAGTAACCGTTTTCATTTCATTGTTTAGAAAAAATTTAATCTTTAAAAATAACAAAATCATTAATATGATTAAAAATAAACTGCAAAAACCAAATTACAAACACTTAAAATCCAAAATTTAATGTAAACGTTTAGATTTTATAAAGAGAGAATACCCCGAGTTCTCTCTCTTTGTCAAGATGGAATTTTTGAACCGCAGCTTTGACGGACGATCACCTGCATAGGAAATGTGACTTTCCTTGTTGAAAAGTTTTTTTCCGGGCCTTCTATTTGTTCCAGCAGCATCTGCACAGCGGCATCCACCATCTCGTCGACAGGCTGTTTGACGGTAGTTAATGTCGGCCGGTACAAACTTGCCATACTAATATCGTCAAACCCGACGACTGCAACATGCCGGGGGACTTCCAGGCCGAATTCCTCCATAGCTTTAATTGCCCCGATCGCAATCAAATCGTTTCCGCAAAATAGCGCGGTAAAATCTTTTTTGCTTTCCAGCAGTTGTTTGGCGCATTGATATCCGTACTGGCTAAAATGATGAATGAGGCTCCCTCTGCCTCCCAGAATAATGCTTTCATCCACCGCAATGCGGCTCAGCATTAACGCATTTCGGCAGCCGAGTTCCCGATCGATGCCGTTTGACTCAGCGCCGATATATGCAATTTTAGTATGGCCCAGCCCAATGAGATGCTCAATGGCGTCCATCGCTCCTTTTAGATGGTCGCCGCATACAGCGGTCACGCCGGGCAAAAAAGAATCAAACGAAACTAAAGGAATCCCCTGATCCGTGAATTGCTTCAACAAATGATGCTCTTCGCGCAAATGAAAAAAACCGCCGACAATCAAGCCGTCCACCCGACGCTCAAGAAACGTCCCGAGCATCTGCCCAATAGCATGTTGTCCGCTAAAACTTGTGCCGATAATGAGGGTATACCCCTTTTTCAGCAGTTCTCCTTGAATCAATTCGGCCAAATTGGCCCAATATTCATTGGAAAGCAGCGGTATGATCATACCGACTGTTTTTGTTTTTTTATTGATCATCGTCCTGGCTGCTTGATCGGGCGTGAAGTTCAACTTTTCAACGGCGCGTTGAATCTTTTCTCTCGTTTCCTTTTTGACCTTATCCTTCCCGTTAATGACCCGGGAAACCGTTGCAATCGAGACATTTGCTTCTCTGGCCACATCTTTGATCGTAATTGTCATTTACCTTACACTCCAGTGAAAACGTTTAAATTCAATTTTACATGAAACATTCTTGATGTCAATTCCATTTATGAGACCCGGTGACCGAACCGGCATTCAAAGCGAATAACGATTTTCAAACATCGTATAACGTTATATAAGCTTCGGCTTGAAAGCATATCATTCACTGTTATAATATGGTAAAAACATGATCACAAGCGGTCATGACATTCAAGCGAAGGAGGCTCTAACTGCGCCAATCTTTCATCACTTATCACTAAAGGAGGAATGATTTGATGAAAAGCTTTAGCCCATCCATTGTTATTCATGATGTCTCAAAGCTGCGCACTCCTGAGCAATTGTGGGATCCATACCCCTGGTATCAGGAAATGCTGATGTCCCATCCCGTTTACTTTGACGAGAAGCAGAACGTTTGGAACGTGTTTCGCTATGATGATGTGAACAGAGTCTTGTCAGACTGGTCTGTTTTTTCCAACCGAAGAGACCGCAGCACCAGCCCGATCCCCCCTATCGATACGCGCGTAAATATTAACTCAACCGACCCTCCCGTTCATCGCGATATTCGCGGATTAGTCTCCAAAGCGTTCACGCCGAAGAGCCTGCAGGATTGGAAACCGCGAATCGCAGCGATCGTAAAGGAGTTGATTCAAAACTTCGAGACCAAAGATCAGGTCGATATTGTTAACGAATTCGCCATTCCCCTTCCGGTTACGGTCATCGCAGACCTGCTGGGGGTTCCTTATCAAGACCGGCACTATATCAAAGAATGGTCCGATATTCTCTTTATCCCTAACTCGGAAGAAGAAAAAATGGATCAGCAGAAACAAAAATACGAAGCGATGCAGGCCTTCCACGCGTACTTACACCCTATCGTTCAGGAAAAGCGCAAGCATCCCGCCAATGATATCATCTCCGATTTAACCCTTGCCGAATATGAGGGAGACAGACTTTCGGACGAGGAGATTGTCGTCTTCAGCCTCGGGCTGCTGGCTGCCGGCAACGAAACGACAACCAATCTTATCGCCAACTGCTTCTACAGCTTTTTGTACGATCGGCCAGGGACTTATCGGGAGCTGCGGGAAACCCCCTCCCTTATTCCGAATGCCATAGAGGAAGCGCTGCGTTACCGCTTTCCTATAACTATCGACCGCCAGGTCGTCGCGGATACGGATGTGCTGGGCGTGCCTATGAAAGCCGGGGATATCGTGCTGATCTGGATAGGCGCCGCGAATGTCGATCCCTTGCGCTTCCCCGATCCGTTGACATTTGATATCCACCGGCCGGATAGCAGCAAGCATTTGGCCTTTGGCAAAGGACCGCATTTTTGCCTGGGAGCGCCACTGGCGCGTATGGAAGCTGAGATCGCCTTGACCTTATTTGCGCAAAGTTTCGCCGACATCGGCAAAACGGGCGAGTTTGATGCGCAGCGCGATTTGGTAAAAGGAACGCAGAATCTGGGAAAGCTCATGATCCGGATCGAGCGAGATCCAGCCTTGTAGGCAAACAGCCGGCAGCTCCCAAAAAAGCAATCAGGGGTGCCCCTTACCTGGGCACCCCTGGTTCGCTTATGAATTATAACGTCAATCCGCCATCGACGACTACGATCGAGCCGGTCATATAACTGGAACTGTCGGAAGCCATGAAAGCGACAACCTCTGCCAGTTCCTCCGGTTTGGCGTAACGCCCGATTCTCATGTTCGGGAATTCCTCCGGCACATATCCGCTTTCTTGAAGCTGTGCCGGCACCGAATCCGTCAAAGTTGTCGCAACTCCGCCCGGACAGATTGCATTTACCCGTATTCCTTTCCGCACGTATTCGATGGCGGCGGCTTTGGTTAAGCCGGCCACTCCGTGCTTGCTTGCCGTGTAGGAGGCAAGACTATGCTCCGCGCGTATGGCTGTCGTCGAAGCCGTGTTGATAATATTGCCGTACCCTTGTTGATCCATGACCTGAAGAGCGTACTTCATGCCAAGGAAAACCCCTTTCAGGTTGACATCCAGCACCCGGCTGAATTCCTCTTCGGAGATATCCTGGAACCGGCCGAATTTCTGCAGCATACCGGCATTGTTGAACAGAACGTCGATTTTGCCATACGTATCTACGGTTGTTCGCACATAGTTCTGGACGTCCGAACTTTTGGATACATCCGCCTGTACGAAGATGCCTTCTCCACCCATGCGTTTGACGAGCTCAAGCGTTTCCAGTCCGGTGTTCTCATTATAATCGACGAGAACTACCTTGGCGCCGCCTGCGGCAAGCTTCAAGCTGCTCGCCCGTCCGATCCCGCTCCCGGCTCCGGTCACAATGATAACCTTGCCTTCAAGGTTGGGAGCGGCAGACAGGGCCGGCACTTCGGTTTTCGGCGCCGCTTCGGAAGACGGGCGGTCAAAGGAGAGCTTCGACAAGTCGTCTTTCAGCGCTTGCAGCACTTCTGCCGGAATGTTGACTTGAGGCAATGCCGCCAGTTGATCGAGAGTGAAGGAAGAAGCCATTTGAAAGGCAGGCTCCTTGACAAACTCAGGCAAATGTCTGGTTAATACCGCTACCGCTTCCTCATGATTCAGCAGTTCTCCGATTTTGATGTTCGCGTTGTACGTCATAATACTCTACCTCCTGTATGATGATCTTGCTGTTATCGTTAAAGTTAGAACAAGACAGGAATCTCCTTAAGGCCTCGTATAATCATTCCGGGACGCCATTCCAGTTCATCGCCGGCCGTCTTCAAACGCAGTCCGGGCATCCGGCGAAGCAGCGTGCCGATGGCGATTTCGCCTTCCAACCGGGCCAGAGGAGCGCCGAGGCAGTAATGAATCCCTTTGCCGAAGGCGATATGGTTGTTCGCCTCCCGGGTAATGTCGAAGGTATCCGGCTCCGGGAACTGCTCGGCGTCGCGGTCGGCCGATGCGAAAGAAATAAACAGCATCTCGCCCTTGCGAATATGTTTGCCTCTGAGCTCCACGTCCTCCGTCGCCCATCGGATGTTGCTGACCTCGGCGGGCCCGTTGAAGCGTAAAATTTCTTCGATCGCCGAATGAATAAGCTCAGGCTTGCTTTGCAGCTTCTCCTTCTGTTCCGGATGCTCCAATAAAGCAAGCACGCCGTTCCCGATCAAGTTCACCGTCGTCTCATGACCGGCAATAATAAGCACGAATACGAGCGCATACATCTCATGCTCGGACAGAACATCCCCATCGTCCTCGACGCGAATCAGATCGCTGATCAAATCATTTTGCAGATGGCCGCGTCTTTTGGCAATCAAGTCCTGCAAGTACTCGACGAATGCGAGCATCACGGCATCGCTTTCCTCTTCGAATCGGGAATTGTTAACCCCTTCCATAATCACGTTCGACCAGTCGCGAAATTTATCCTGGTCTTCGATCGGCACGCCCAGCATTTCGCAGATGACAATAATAGGCAGCGGGAATGCGAAATCTTCGATCAGATTCATTTCCCTCTTGGCCTGCACCTTATCGAGAAGCTCATTGCCGATCTCCTCGATACGCCCTCTGAGCCGTTCGATCATCTGCGGCGTAAACGCCTTCTGAATCAGACGCCGCAAGCGGCGATGATCGGAAGGATTCACGCTTATCAGGTTGCGGGAAATAATCTCCTTGTGCGGCGGAACAGCCGCTCCGCCGTTTTCGGCCGCCATATATGGAGAATTCGTCACGAAACGCGCATCATTCAACACTTCCACGGCGTCATCGTATCGGGTGACAATCCATGCGTGATGTCCGTTCGGCATGAGAAAGCGGTACACCGGATCTTGAGCGCGAACTTCGCTGTAGGCAGGATACGGATTGCGAATAAATGGTTCATTCAGAAAATCAATTTTCGACATCAGAGTTTCCCTCCTCTATCCGATCTGTATTAACCGTTTTTTACCGCTCCATTAAATTGTTCCAAAAGCAGGCCTAGCGTTTCCTCCGTCATCGCTCCGCCGGACCAAGGAAGCAGCCCGCGCAGCGGCATGTAACGCATCACCGCCATCATCATATCCGAGGAAACGGCGTCGGAAGGCTCTGTCGATTGAGAGAACATCCCTTGCATCTGTTCCAAGACGGGGCGCGTCTTCGGATTCTCCATAAGTTCGCCCATTGTTGTGTTGCGATGGAACGCCGGCACGAGCTCAATCGTGGACTGTACGTTCAAGGTTGACCTAAGCACGATATCGCGGGAAGAGCTGCCGATCAAGACTTCATATTGGCCCGATTCAACATGCCAATCGTCCAGTTCGGTGTTGTAATAGGCAAAACTTCGCTTATCCAGCGTGAACGAAACCTGTTTCTCTTCACCCGGCTCCAGCGCAACCTTGGCGAAGCCTTTCAGCTCCTTCTCCGGACGGATCACGCTTGAAGCTCCGCAGCGGACGTACAGCTGAACGATTTCTTGACCCGGCCGTCTGCCCGTATTTTTCACATTCACGCTTACGTGAACGGTTTCCTGGTCGGTGATATCACTCTTGTCCAGCAAAAGGCCGGAATAAGCGAACGTAGTGTAACTTAGTCCGTAGCCGAATGGAAAGAGCGGTTCGATATCCTTTGCTTCGTAATACCGGTACCCGACGAATATCCCCTCGCGGTATTCCACCCGGTCGCCTTCGCCGGGGAAATACGGGTGCGACGGATTCTGCTTCAAGCTCCGGGGGAACGTCTCCGCCAGCTTGCCGCTCGGATTGGCGTCACCGAACAATAAATCGGCCACGGCTCCCCCGACCGCCTGGCCGCCCAAATACGCCTCCAGCACAGCTTTGACCCTGCCGAGCCAAGGCATGACAACCGGCGCGCCGTTGCTCAGCACCACGACGGTATTCGGTTGGACCGACGCGATTTGTTCGATCAGGCGCACCTGGTTCGGCGGCAAATCGAGGTGCGTCCGGTCATAGCCTTCCGATTCGTAGCGGTCGGGCAGACCGACGACCAGGACGGCTGTGTCACAATCTGCAGCCAACCTTTTGGCCTCCTCCAGTATGGCGTCGACGGTATCATCGATGTCCGGATCGTAGCCTTGCGCATAGCGGATTTCCGCCCCATTGCCGGCCGATTTCCCGATTTCATCGTAAATGTTATCCAGCTTCGTCGGCTTAATATGGGAGCTGCCGCCGCCCTGATAACGAACCTGCTCCGCCATACCGCCGATAACCGCGATCTTGCCGGCTTTCGACAGAGGAAGCAGGCTGCCGTCATTCTTCAGAAGCACAATCGTCTCCCTGGCGGTTTCGCGCGCCAGCCGGTGATGAGCCTCTTGGTCGTAGACGGCATCGGTTTTCTTATTGTCTGCGGCTTTGAAAATAACATTCAACAGCCGCGCCACCGCTCTATCGAGCGCCTCCACGGACAATTGCCCGCTCTTCACCGCCGCCACGATCTTCTCTTGACCGACGCCGTTGCTGCTCGGCATCTCCAGCTCCATGCCGGCCGCTACACTGTCCGCCGCCTCATTCACGCCGCCCCAGTCGGAAACGACGAACCCTTCATGCCCCCATTCTTCTTTCAGAATGTTCGTGAGCAGTCTCTCGTTCTCGGAGCAGTACGTCCCGTTCAGGCGGTTGTATGAAGACATGACTGTCCAAGGCTGTGCTTTTTTGACGGCAATTTCGAAGCCGGTTAGGTAAATTTCGCGCAGCGTGCGCTCATCCACTACGGCATCGACAGTCATCCGCCGATGCTCCTGGTTATTCACGGCAAAATGCTTAAGCGATGTCCCCACACCCTGGCTTTGCACGCCCGCGATATGAGCGGCGGCCAGTTCTCCCGTCAGAAACGGGTCTTCCGAGAAATATTCGAAGTTCCGGCCGCACAGCGGCGAACGTTTGATGTTCGCGCCCGGACCGAGCAAAATAGCGACGTCCTCCGCCTGGCCTTCTTTGCCCAGCGCTTCGCCGACGCGGCCGATCAGCTCGCGGTTCCATGAGCTTGCAAGTCCCGCCGCCGTCGGAAAGCAGGTCGACGGGACGCTCTCGTGCAAGCCCAGATGATCCTCTTGCCCGTTTTGCTTGCGCAGGCCGTGCGGTCCGTCCACCATCATGACGGACGGAATCCCGAGGCGGTCAATCGCCTTCGTCTTCCAGAAAGATGCGCCCGAGCAGAGGCCCGCTTTCTCCTCCAGCGTCATGGCGGCTATCAATTCATGAATGTTTCTTTCCATTTGGCACTCTCCTCAGCTAACAATCTGATCGACCGGTATCGCCCGGAGTTCCCGATTCAACCGGTCTATACCCTCTTCCGACAGCAGCCCGCCGCCGAATTCGATGATGGTTCGCAGCGGCACGCCCATTGCATCCTGCAATTGCGGACTTTCCGCAAGGATAGGCAGCGCGGTCTGTATGACTTGTCTGCAAGCCGGATTGTTCCATAATGCCCCCAGACGGACGTCCACATTGTATTCATGGACTGTCTCGTTCCACAACACCTCTTGATCCGCCGCAAAGCCGCCGAATACGTTCTCGATCCAAGCCGTGCACAGACCGAACCATCGGGCCGCGTCGGCATCGGCCATGGACCGCAGACCGCCTGAGGTGACCGGCTTCGCAAGGGATAGGCCATGCACGCCATTGCGAAAAATATGCAGCTCGAACGGCACCTTCGCGCGATCCAGCGCCGCCGCGAAAGCGATCGCATTGCTAACGGGCACGAGCGTATCCGCGAACGTATGAAAAATAAACGCCGGCGGCGTGGAAGCATCGACGGCTTCGTCCACGCCCGGCACAGGCGCTGGGAAGATGGCGCCCATCGACGCCAAGATGCAAGGATAACCGAGTATCATGGCATTAGGCCTTACTCTTCCCATAGTGCCTAAAGCGGCGGCCAAATGCCCTCCTGCCGAGAAGCCGCACACCGCAACCTTGTCCGGGTCGATTCCCCACTCCCCGCTGTGTTCCCGAATCAGCGTGAGCGCTTCTTCCGCATCATGGAGCGGTTTCGGGAACGCTGCGTTCTGATTGACAGAGTATCTCAGCACGAACGCCTGATATCCTTCCGCCAGGAACGCCATCGCGACCGGCTCTGCTTCTCTGTCCGAACATCCCCGATACCCGCCGCCGGGAAAAATAAGAATGGCCGGCCGGATGCGGGTGTTCGGCATCTCATGCGACTGATCCAGGAGATAGGCCGTTAACGTAACATTTTCATTGGCAAGCTGCCGGGTAAAAGTCCTCATCATGTTTTCCCCTCGCAAACGTAATAGGCTTTATCAGACTGGCACCGCCATCAGCCGTTCGTCCAACTGGTCCAGCACACCGGCTTCCATCGGATAATAGGCGGACAGATCCCTAAGCGATGCGTCCCCGACCGAAACGCTAAGCGTATCGGGATTGAGCGACTCCATGCCGGGGGGAAGAATGCTTTGAATAACCGCTTTGGCACCTTCATGACGAAGCAGCTCGACCAGCGGTGTCTTGGTGTTAAACTGCCTGATATAACTCTTAGTCGGCGTATAGTGAATGATATAGCTGCCGCTGGACAGTTCCAGCAGCGTGTCTTCGCCTTGCTGAACGCCGGTGATCCCGCTCTCGCTTACGAGCTGGCCGTTTACCTTGAAAGCCTTCACATCCGCATAGGGCAACCGGACGGAAGCCGACGCGTTGAACGGAATGACGAAATGGAACGTAAGCTGCCCTTCATCGCTGAATGCCCACTCGCTTTTATAGGTTCCGGCCGACGAATCCACTTGCGCCTTGGCCCATTTGAGGCGGAAATCCGGCTGCGGCGCCAGTTCTACGCGGCGGAAGCCCGGCGCCTCTTCGAGCGGATTGATTCCCGCAACCGTTCGGTACATCCATTCTGCAATCGCCCCGTACGCATAGTGGTTGAGCGAGTTCATGCCCGTGCTGCTCATGCTGCCGTCCGGCATAATCGAATTCCAGCGCTCCCATATGGTCGTCGCCCCCATCTTGACAGCATAGAGCCAGCTCGGATAATCATCGTTGAGCAGCAGCGTATAGGCAAGATCGCTGCATCCGTTATCCGAAAGCACCCGATTCAAGTAAGGGGTGCCGACGAAGCCGGTCTTCAGATGGTTGCGGTCGATCTTCAGCCGCTTGCGAAGTCCCTCTACCGCTCTTTCCTTGTAAGCATCCGGCACCAAATCCATGAACAAAGCCACCGCGTAGGCAGTTTGCGTATCGATCGCAATCCGGCCGTTCTTCGAGAAAAATTCATCCTCGATTGCGGCCTTCACCTCGTCCGATATTCGTCCGTAATAGGCGGCCAAATCTTCCTTCCCGAGCACCCTCGCGGCCTTCGCCAGCAGCTGTGCAGAATACCGGTAATACGCCGATGCGATAAAATCCGTGTCCGTTCCGCCCATCGGGGAATCGGGGTTGCTGCCGTCAAGCGCCAGCCAGTCGCCGAAGTGGAAGCCGACCGTCCACAGCCGCCGTCCGCCCGATTCCTCATCCGTACGGATGATAAAATCGACCCAGCTCTTCATACTCTCGAACTGCTGCTCCAAGATAGCTTTATCGCCGTAATGGAGATACACGTTCCATGGAATAATCGTCGCCGCATCCGCCCAGGCGCTGGAGCCGCCGCCCTGCACATTGGCGGCGGGAACGACCATCGGCACCATACCGCCGCGCTCTTCCTGTTCCTTGCCCATGTCATATCCGTACTTGCCGAAGAATGCGTACGAATCCATGTTAAAGCAAGCGGCGCCGGAGAATACCTGCGCATCGCCCGTCCAGCCCATGCGTTCGTCCCGCTGCGGGCAGTCTGTCGGAACATCGAGGAAGTTGCCCTTCTGTCCCCACACGGCATTGAGGAACAGCCGGTTTACGAGCGGGTTGCTCGTCTCGAAACTGCCGGTTTCCTCAAGGTCGGAGTAGAGGACGCAGCCGGTGAAATCATCCGGGTTCAGCTCGCCCGGCCAGCCTTCGACCTTCACATACCGGAAGCCGTAGAACGTGAAATACGGACGCACGATCGCCTCCGAACCGTCAGCTGTATAACGATATTCCGCCTTCGCCGTACGCAGGTTGTCCCGATAGAAGCTGCCGTCCTGAAGCACTTCGCCATGATACAGCGAAATGACGGTTCCCTTGGGAGCATTCGTCCGGAATCGCATCCAACCGACCATGTTCTGCCCCATATCGAGCACCGTCTCGCCCGCCGGCGTATGAATAACCTCTACCGGCTTGCGCTCCTCCTTTACCACGACAGGCAAGCTGAGCCGCGCTTTCAGCCGGTCATAGCCGAGTTCGCCTTCGCGAACCGCGAACGTCCCGGGCGTCTCAAAGGTCGCGTCGTACACTTCTCCGTCATACAGATTACCGTCCATAATCTTACTTCTGGAAGCTGTCCAGTCCGTGTCGGACGCAATAACGGCCGTCGTGCCGTCGGCGTACGTTACGGCAATTTCACACAAGAGAGCGAACTCCTTGCCGTATATCTCGGCCGTATGTCCTTCGAAGCCGAACCGCCCTTTATACAGCCCGTTGCCGAGACTGACTTCAACCCGGTTCTCCCCTTGCCCGAGCAGCTCTGTCACATCGTAGGTCTGGTACTGCAGCCACTTCTGATACGCGTTAAAATGCGGCGCAAAGTACTCGTCGCCGGCTTTCACGCCATTGACTTCCAGCTCATACAATCCCAAACCGCAAACATAAGCGCGTGCCGACGCGATCGGCCTGTCCAACTCGAACGTCCTCTTCAGGACCGGGTGAAAGTCCTTGTCCATGTCAGGAACGATCCATTTGCCGGCCCACGGCTCGTCCAGCTTTGCGGTCTCGAACCAGGCGGGCTCGCTCACCGCATGGTCGCCGTTGTCCGCCCACACCTCCATGCGCCAATAGTAGCGGGTTCGCGGCTTCAGCTCGATCGGAAGCTCGAAGGCGAGGCTATCGATATCTTCCCTCCTGCCGCTGTCGTAAACAACGCCGGTAAATGTATCATCCAAGGCGACCTCGTAACGGGCGGCGGTCTGTTTTTTCGCGTCCGTCTCCGTCACGACGTAGGATAACCTCGGCTTATCCAGCGCGAATCCCAACGGATTGACGATACGGTTTGTTTTTAAACGAATGATCCTCACAGTCATCTCCCTCTCATGCAGTCACGTTTTTCCCCTCTAAAGATAACAGAGCCTCAGTCCGAAAAACTATGTGGAATCGCGCCATTTTTCAGAAGGCTCCCATGCGGTTGTAAAGCAGCCGGAACGCTGCCGGCGTCGTACCGTAATGCTCACGGAACAAGCGGTAAAAATAATTCATATCGCATATGCCGACCTTCTCCGCTATCGCCTGAACGCTCCAATTCGTATATTGAAGCATCCCACAGCTGTGGCGCATGCGAATTTCTTGCAGCATCTGCACATAGGAACGTCCGGTAAGAGACTTAAACAAACGTTGAAAATGCCGGGTGCTCATGAACACGAACCGGCTGATTTCCGATATAGGAAGCGGGTTCACAAACCGGAAGCCCATATGTTGAACCGCCTGGTGAATCGGCGCTTCATCGTTTTCGACGTATTGTACATCTGTCTTCTCAGGTTTGGATTGAAGCAGCATCACCAGTTGCTTCCATAAAGATAAGAGTCCCGCGGGGGCTTCAGTCGGTTTCTGCTGTTCGACTAATATACGGTCCAGAAGCCGCCTGAATTCGCCGTCATGTTCGCGGTATACCCGCGGGTGCTTTTGGGATTCCGCCGCTTCCAGCATGTCCGAGCGGAACAAGCAATTGATGATCCTGAGCGGCTGTTCGCCCGTCAGCTCCTGCGGCTGGAATACGTGCGAGACGTATGCCGGGATTAGAAACAAATCGCCTTCGGACACGCGCAGGATGCTTTCTCCGATATAATGCAGTCCCTCTCCCTCTTGTACATAAGCGATTTCGATGCAATCATGCTGATGCCTCATCAAATAAGGGGACTCTTCGGTCAATGCCGCATGGATCGGCACATCATCCTTGAAGAAATAATTTCCGGGAAATACCGGGTAATCCCAATCCATTCCGGCACCGGCCTCCTTTCAATCGGCAAGTCATAAGCGCGGACTCTGCTAAACGATGATATCCTTGCGGCGTTCCAGGTCGTCCAAAATACGCGTGTATTGTTTTTCCAGAGAATAAAAGAACATCAGTATGGCAATACCCGCATAAATAGCCAGCGGAATATAAATATTAAATATGATGATCATATGCTTGGCCGACTCCGCCTGAACCGCCGCTCCTTCCTGGTAATGACCCCAGGCCAGCAGCCAGCCGACTAAGGCTGTCCCTAATGCGGTGCCGATTTTGCCGAAGAAGCCGCTCACGCTGTTCGTTAGTCCTACGATGCGCTGTCCGTGTTTCCACTCCCCGTATTCGATCGTATCGGCCATGAGCGGCGAGAGCACAATCATAAGCGGAATCATCCCGAATGTCTGAATCAGCGAACCGATGAGGCCGAGCGTTATACTCGCCGGATCGATAATGCGCAAAAGCAAACCAAAGATCCCTATTATAAGCCCAAGGATCGCCATATTTCGTCTGCCGATTCGCTTGATGGCCGGTCCGGAGAGCAAGAAAACGACAATGACCGGAATAAGACCGATGCCGCCCATGATGCTGACCAGGTTGACATCGTTCCAAACATATTTGGCATAATACATCCCTGCCGTGCCGGCCATTGCAAACAAGATGCTGGATAACATGCCGGCAACAGCAATGATCACCCAGAATTTGTTCGTGAACAACAACCTGATGCCTGCCCATAAGGACAACGATTTCTTGACTTCGCCCAGTTCCTTCAGTTGTTCCGTATTGTACTTTTCCTTTGTCGCACGGAAAGCGATATAAATGCCGATGGAGGCAGCCGCTCCGAATATCGCAGCCAGCAGCGTCCAATCCTGCCTTGCGCCTCCCATCGCGTTTACGATCGGAATGAATCCGATAGCCACTATCATCCCCGCCAAATATCCGAATCCCGAGCGATAGATGCCCATTAGAGAGCGGTCCGCCGGGCTTCTTGTGGTTAATACCATCAGGCTCCCATAAGGAATGGAAATCGGCGTAAATACGCCAATGAAAAACAGGAGATTGGTTGCAACGGCAAAAGCAACCTTCACTCCGGGAGCCACGTCAGGCACCGAGAACAGAAGCAGAATCGATACGAACAACGGAACGATCATCCACAGCAGCCAGGGGCGCGCCTGTCCATGTCTGGACCGGGTTCGATCCACGAGAACACCCATTCCGATATCGGCCAAGGCGTCCGCCGCTTTGGTGAACAGCATGATCGTCCCGACCAGCCCTGCGGAAACCCCGACGACATCCGTATAGTAATAGGTGATCATCCCTAGCAAGCCGGTTGCGATATTAAGCGAGAATTGCCCCAATGCATCTCCCGCCAAAGCCTTATTTGATAGCTCTCTCTCCATAATTCCAGCCCTCCATAGTAGCCATCTCAGTTGTACAATCCTTAGTGTACAAAACTCCGATGCTGCGTTATATAACTCGATCTAAAGGTCGAATAATGGAATCTTAACTTCCTATTCCTTAACGGCTCCAATGACGATCCCCGCAGTAAAGAACCGCTGCAGCACCGGATAAATGACAAGAATGGGGAGCGCTCCGATCACAATTTGTGCGGACATGAGCGCTTGGAAATTGGTCTGCGCCAGTTCCTTGGCATTGCTGGAATTCACATCAGGCATGGCGATGATAGACTTCAGATACGTAGCCAGCGGCACATGGTTGGATTTCATATAAATGCTGCCGTCCAGCCAGGCGTTCCAGTCGTTCACGATCATGAACAATCCGACTGTTGCCAATACGGGAAGCGATAAAGGCAAGAAAAGCTTACTGAATACGATCCAATGATTGGCCCCGTCCATGAACGCCGCTTCTTCCAGCTCTTTGGGCAAGGCTTTAAAAAAGTTCATGATGAGAATCAGGTTGAAAATGTTGACGGCTCCCGGGAGCACCAGAGCCCAGATGGAGTTGTAGAGCCCGATCTTCGTCACTACCAGATAAGTCGGAATCAAGCCGCCGTTAAACAGCATCGCTGCGACAAAGAAGCCGACAAAAAAGCGATACCCTCCGATTCCGTCGCGGCCTCCGCCCTTGGACATCACATAAGCGGCCGAGCAAGTAACGCTCAAGCCGATCACAAAACTGAAGATTACCCGCTCCACTGAGACGATTAAGGATTGGTACAACTCCGGGTTGCCCAACGCCTTCTTGTAGGAAAACAAAGTGGGCCCGATGGGCCAGAAAGTTACATCATGTGCGGCAACCGCCGGCGCGGAACTGAAGGAAACGGAAACGACATGCACCATCGGGATGAGACAAAGTAAGGCAAGCACACTTAAACATACATAGTTGACGCCTAGAAACATGCGGTAGCCTTTGCTTATTGCCTGCAAGGCGGACCCTCCTCGCTCTTAAAAAATTTTGTAGCCCGCAAATTTCCCGGCCAGCCTGTACGAAGTTACAATCAGCGCCAATCCGACTACGGATTTGAACAGACCCATCGCTGTTGAAATACTAAAGTTCCCGCTGATCAGACCCATTCGGTATACGAACGTATCTATGATATCGCCGGTTTGGTAAACGAGCGGATTGTACAAATTGAAGATTTGATCAAAGCCGGCATTCAAGACTTGGCTGAGCGACAACGTAACGACCACGACGAGCGTCGGTACGAGCGATGGGATCGTAACGTACAGCGTCTGCTTCCACCGTCCCGCGCCATCGATTTCCGCCGCCTCGTATAACGCAGGATTAATGCCCGCAAGCGCTGCTAAAAACAGAATCGAACCGTATCCGAATTCCTTCCAAATTTCAGTAACTACCATCGTCGCCCGAAAATATTGGTTATCGCCGAGGAAGAAAATCGGCTTGATTCCGAATACATGCTGGAGAAATTGATTCACTATACCGCCGTTCGGGGCCAAAATCTCCATAAACACGCCGCCCAAAACAACCCACGATAAAAAGTGCGGAAGAAAAACGACCGTCTGAATCGTATTTCTCATGAATTTATGACGAGCCTCATTCAACAAAAGCGCGAAGGAGAATGTTGCAATTGTACCGAAGACGATTTTCAGTACGGCAATAATGAAAGTGTTCCAAATGACCTGCGTGCTGTCCGGGTAGGTAAACAAGAACTTGAAATTGTCCATCCCGACCCACCTGGAATGCAGTATCCCCGAATAAGGCTTATAGTCCTGAAAGGCCATGACGATCCCGCCCATCGGAACGTAAACAAAAATCAGCGTCAAGATGACGGCCGGCAGCAGCATCAGATATAATTGCCATCTGTCCCTTCGCCTTGTCCCCTTTTGTATGACTTCCATATCTTTCACTCCTGCCTGCTTAATGAGGAAGGACAGGCATGAGCCTGTCCCGCCCTTGAACTAACCGAATTGTATCCGTTTTACTCAGGGAGCTTTGAGCCGATGCCTTCCGGTAAACTCGTTGAGGATATCGGAATCAGGGCGTCCAGTAAGCCCTTGTGCCAATCATTGGCCTCACGGTTATATACACTGAACCCGGCTTCAAACGCCCAGCAGGCCCAAGAAATGTCCAGCCGCTCGGCTTCTTGGCGAACAAACGCCGCCCATCTTGCCCGAGATTCCATATCTGCCAGCGCTATAGCGCCAAACTCTCCCATCCAAAGCGGACGATTATTCTGTTTGCTCCAGGCCGCCGCCTCTTCCAATTCTTTCGCGATTTGATGCGGGCCCGCCGGGTTTGCGGCCGACGGTTCGCTATTGTACGATTCGAAGAATTGTACGGCAAAGTCGTATGCCTTCACAGCTTCCGACAAGACTACGGGAGATTCAGGAGGGCCCGGCCAGCTGACCCCCAGTGTCTGGAATGCGCCGTTCACTTCCGGCGGCATCCAGGTAGCCCCTTGATGCGTGAAAAATGCAGGATTGTAATAATGAAATGTAGCGATCAGATTTTGTTCGCCCGCCGGTAATTGCAGCTTTTGGAGGCCGGAAATCATATTCCAGTCGACACCGCCGACGATCAGGGTGTGCACGGGGTCAATCTTTCTGATTTCTGTAATTGCCTCGGCAAGAAGCTGGTTCCACTTCTCTGCGGTGACGGATCCGAACGGTTCGTTCAGCAATTCAAAATAAAGCGAGCTTGGCCGATCCTTATATCGCTCAGCGATCTGTTTCCATAAGGCGATGAAGCGGTCATGATGTCCGTCAGCGTCTTGCATGATTTCATCATAGTGATGAATGTTAATGACGGTATTTAGACCATAAGAAAGAGCGGAGTCGACGACTTCGTCCACCCGTCCGAAAAACGAAGAACTGACCGGGAAAGGGGCTGCGGTTTCGGCTTTGTTCGACCATTTGACCGGAATCCTGACGGAATCGAAACCGGCTTCTTTGATCATTTTGAAATACCTGTCTTCGATCCGGCTCCCGCTCACCCCCTCTTGGGGCGCATCAAGCGCATCGCCCAGATTGATGCCGCGTCCAAGTTTTCTATTTTGCTCAAAGGCATGCAGAACTGTCATAGCAAATTCCCCCATTTTATTTTACCGAATTGAACCAATCGTTAACTTCTTTCGTGACCTGGTCGCCGCCGGAAGCTTTCCACTGTTTGACAAAGTTATCGAATTCATCGACCGGAGCTTTTCCGTAAATAATTTGCGTGAACGTATCAAGCTCCAATTTCCTCAAGAATTCCCCTCGGGTGCTTTGCGTGGATGTCGTCGGACCGGTAAACAGATCGGGCATATCCGAACCTTTTTGATCGATGGCAATCAATTTTGCTTTCCCTTGTCTGGCTGTAAGCGGATTAGGATCGGCGGCGTCTTTCTTGGCATCTCCGTCAACTTTAGACAGCGGATACGGCAGCCAGCTTAAGAGCGTATATTTTTCAGTATTAAAAGCTTTATCATCGACGTTATTCACTTGTTGACCGTCTTGAATCTCGTAATCATAGTGCTCTTGGAATCCTTTCAACGCGAGCGGATCGCCCGATGCGACGGCATCCCATAATGTATTCATATAGTGGAAGAATGCCTCTAACGCCTCCTGGGAAATATCTTTGTTGATTACAACGCCGCCAAGGAAAGGCTCGTTTACCACATTCCCTTTTTTACCGTCAGGTCCGGGCGGGAGAGCATACGGTTCATAATCGGCTTTCGGATCCTTCGCGTATGCCATGGAACCCGGATATGACGGGAACCAGTATTGCCCGGCTACAATTCCCACCTTGCCGGAGGCGACGTCCTCCACGACTTTATTCCAATCGTGAAGTCCGATATCTTCGGCGATATACCCTTTGTCCTTCCATTCCTTGAGCTTGGCAAGAGCGGGCTTGATACCGGGCTGAACGGAGCCGAACGCAAGCTTCCCGTCGGCATCTTTGTTCCATTGACCCGGGATGCTGCCGTAAGCTCCGAACAGCCAGGAAATATCCCCGACCGCATAACCGATCATTTGATCCTTCATGCCAAAATCAAGCGGTATCGTATCTTTTTTCCCATTGCCGTCCGGATCCCGATTCGCAAAAGCGTCCATAATCGTCTCCAGATCGGCCAGCGATTTCGGGGCCTGCAGACCAAGCTTGTCCATCCAATCCTTGCGGATCCAAAGAACCGGCTCGGATGACAGCGTCGGTTGGAGCCTTGGGATCGCCATCTTCTGCTTCCCGCGCCCGAACGGCAGCCATGCGTCCGGCTGTTCCCCCGCTCCGGCTTTCCACGCTTTCCCGGCGTATTTGTCAAAGACGCTATCGATCGGCATGACTTTGCCCGAATCAATAAACATATTTAGGGTATCTTTATTTGTAGTGTAAATAATATCCGGGAGCTTATCTCCGGAAGAGAGCATCAATTTCAGCTTTGTATCGTAAGAACCATCAGCCTGCGGGGCAGACCAAAGCGTTTTCATATCCACCCCGAGCGCTTCCTTCGCCCATTTGGTGTGGACGTTGTTTTCATAAGTCTCTCCGCTTTTGAACCTTGCCGTCGGATCGGTACCTCTTACTGTGGTAATCGTGACCGGCGGATCAATCTTTCCGTTCACAATATGAAGTTTGGAGCCGGACGCGCTCGCCGGTGCAGAAGCGGACGGCGACGGTTCGGAAGACTGGGAGCTGCAGGCCGTAATCGATCCCAGGCTGACGAGAACCGCAAGTGAAGATGCCGCGAATCTAAATGTTTTCGCCATTCATGTAACCCCTCTCATGCTCTTTACTTTTTCACCTTATTATAGAATGGCGCTATACGCCCCGATATATCTCTAAACAAACCTGTGATAACGCATTCCAAACATACGTGCAATATGCGGCATTTCCAAGTTGTAATTGCCACCAGCCAAGACTACAATGGGGCTATCCCGACCGAAAGGAGCAAGCGGATGCTCAACAACTATAAAACATTCATGATGATCAATGTGCTGCTCTTATGTTCCACTTTATGTATTCTGGGTATGTATACCTATTCCATAAATACAAGTCTACAGGTCGTCCAATCCGATATCCAAAGCAGCAATTTGAGCCAGGTTCAATTTGCCGTAAATAACCTTGACCGCAGTGTAGAGCAATTGGATATGCTTGCGGTTTCCATTGATCAAGACAAACTTGTCGCTTTGCTGCCGTCGCTGGATATCATGGATTCCTACGGTCGGGTTCAGCTTATCAGGGATCTGTCGTCCAAACTTAGCTATCAAAGCCTATCGCTCGGCTGGACCAACAAAATCGCCATCTGGTCTCCCATCATTCATAGCTGGATCGGCACATCGTTAACCGCTTTGAAGACGCCCCCTGCCGGAACTGACCGGAAGTGGAATCTGGACCCTGCCTCCTACATTTTTGTCAAAGAAATGGCTGGAAAGGGCTTCACTATACAAGTTACGTTCCCGACAGACAATTTGACGAAAATTTTGGATGGCGCCAAGCATGTGGGCAAAAACGATCCCTTTTTCTATCAAGCGGGAATGCCGCTGCTGTTGAATTCAACCTCCGACGGCACTAGATCCGAGCAATTGATGCAGGCTCTATCCGAACGCCTTAAAGCCGATTCCGGCACGGAAATCGTCGTTCTGAACGACAACAAATATCTCGTGAATTATATGAAATCGCAAAATCTCGGCATGTATATGATCGATTACACGCCGCTTGATGTGGCCCTGAAGCCTATAATCACAACCAAAAACCGGTTCTATCTCGCATGCGCCGTCCTCTTCGTCGCCGGCATCGCAATAGCATTTTCCTTATACCGAAAAGTTCAAATCCCGATTCTTGAATTGCTGAAAGGAGTACGCCTTCTCAAAAACGGCGAATTCTCCGCAAGAATCCGGCGCCGCAGCAATAACGAATTCGACAGTCTATACGCCAACTTCAATGAAATGGCTGCGCAAATAGAAGAGCTGATCGAAAAGGTATACAAAGAGAAAATCGTATCCAGGGAAGCATTGCTGAAGCAGCTGCAAGCCCAAATCAATCCTCATTTCTTATATAATTGCCTGTTTTTCATCAACAACTCGGTTCGCCTCGGCAACGAAGAAGCTGTTACGGCGATGACCCAGAATTTGGCCGAATATTTCCGTTATACGACCCGGCTGGAAGAACCCATGACAACGGTTCAAAAAGAAATGTCCGTCGTTGACAAATATCTCGCTATCCAAAAGCTGCGGATGGACAGGCTTCGCTACGAAATCCGCATTCCTGACTCCATGAACCGGTTGACGATTCCGAAACTGTTGATTCAGCCGTTAGTCGAGAATGCGGTCATCCACGGGATCGAGAAGAAACAGTCGGCCGGCAGGATCATCATCACCGGTGCCGAGACCCACACGGATTACAGGATCAACGTGGAAGACGACGGACAGGGTATGACGGAGGAACAGATAAGAACCATCAAGCTGAAAATGAAACAACCGCTTGACGATGCGATGGGATGTGCGCTGTGGAATATTCAGCAGCGTTTGAGCATTCATTTTCATACATGTTCGGGCATGGAGTTTAGCCAAAGCCCGCTCGGGGGATTGTGCGTCACTTTATTTTGGAGCAAATCTGAGACGAAAGAGGGATAGCAGATGTATCAGTTATTAATCGTGGATGATGAAAGAACCGTTGTAGACAGCCTGGCTCTGACCATTCCTTGGTCCGATTACGGCATTGAGACCGTACACCAAGCCTATTCCGCTGCGGAGGCGCTGAAAATTGCAGGAGAGCATGTGATTGACGTTCTGATTACCGACATACGGATGCCGGAAATGGACGGACTCGAATTGCTGGCGAACATAAACCAGTTGTCCCGCAAGATCAAATGTATTATTTTATCGGGGTACGACGATTTTCAATATGCCCAAACAGCGATGCAGCAGAACGCATTCAATTATTTGCTAAAGCCTGTCGTCATCGAAGAACTGGTAGCCTCCGTCCAAAAAGCATTAGAGGCCCTTCAGGCGGAATGGCAAGAAGTCAGCTCCTACCAGCGTATTCAATATACCCTTCAGTCCAACTTGCCCTTGCTCAAGGATCAACTGCTCGGCGACCTGCTCAAGAAGAAGCCGATGCCTGCTTCCGTATTTCAGGAACGTCTTTTTCTTTTAGGGTTATCCTTCCATCACGGCGACCCTTTTATTCTCATGCTTGTACGTTTGGAAGAGGACTTCTCGGGGTATGATCTTCACTCGCTTTCCCTGCTTGAGTATGCCGTAACAAACATTGCCGAAGAAGTATTTCAGGACGTATTTGAATTATGGCACTGCATTTCCGAGCAGGGATATCTGGTCTTTCTCGTTAAAGCCAAGAAACGGGCGGAAGCGATGAAGCTCGCGGATTCTTTCGCGGTCAAACTGCAAAGTCATGTCCAGACCTTCCTGAAGGGGAATATTTCCATTTGTCTCAGTCCCGTTCATTCGTTCCCCGATAGTATCGCTGAACTGTATCAGCGCTCCGTGGCATGGATTAACCGTCATGTAGGAACGAATAAAAGTTATTTCATTACGCTCCCCGATGAAGATACGAACGGTCAATCGGAGTCTTCGCCGATCAACTTGTTCGAGCCCCCGCTTCTTCCTCAGTTGCTCGAATCCGGCAGTTGGGACGAAGCCCTGATGAAATTGGAACGTACCCTTCATCTGTCCGATCATGAGTTCGAATTCACCTATGATCAGTTGTACAGCATCTTCCTGTACCTGTCTTCTTCTCTTGCGATCGGTATTCTCAAGAACGGCGGCGAGCTGAAGGAGCAGCTCAGCGATGATTTCGAATGGTTTCTGAGGAAAACCAATTTCCTGTCCAAGCAGCGTTTGTATGATTGGGCAGCCCGAGTGATCGGCATACTAAAAGACAGCTCAAGCACCCATATGGAAAGCGCTCAGAATCTCATCACGGCCAAAGTACGCGCTTATATTCAAGAGCATCTTTCCGAAGGTGTTTCCCTGCAGTTGGTTGCCGATCACATCGGTCTCCACCCTGTGTACCTGTCCAAAGTGTATAAAACCGTTACCGGAGAAACGATCGGCGATTATTTATACGCTCTGCGCATGGAAAAAGCAGCCTATTTGCTCAAAAGCACTGATCTCAAAATTTCCGACATCAGCTCCAAGCTGGGCTTCCTGGCTCCGCCTCATTTCATCAAGATCTTTAAAAAGCATTATGGATGCACGCCGCAAGAATATCGATTCGATTCGTGAAACTAAAGCATCCGCCTCCTGGCGGATGCTTTTCTTCACATATTCCCAAGCCGCCAAGCTTCGCCTGCACCTATTCGCCGATCATTGTATTCCCATCTTCGTTCAAATCATTGAAATACACGACCACCTGATCCAGCAGATAGGTCAACCGGTAGCTCTGCTCTTCCCCCAGAAAATCAACTAACCCTCTTATTTGGTCTGCAAAAGCAATTTCAACATGATCGGCTTCATCATCTCCTTGTTCCCACTTTATTTTCCTGGTCAATTGTATCGTTCGAATAAGCTCCGTGATAAGCGACTGTTTCATACTATCCATACTTACCCTCGCTTCTTTAAATTGAAGTTAGTCCGCCATGCCGATTCTTATTTAAAAGTTTTCAGCAACCGTTTGGCGCTTCCGCTCTCCGTGTCGAGCGCCAAAGCAATGAATCCGGTTTGCCAAAATTTTTGCTGCATAGAAGTACATCTGCGACCTGTTCGATTGGAGCGCTGATGGTTTGCCTCGCAATCACATCCGTTTTAACCGCCCTTGGCGCCAATTGCACGGTTGCCGCCCCGGTTCCTCCCGAAACTGAGCAGCCAACGGCCATGACCGAAGCGGCGGCGAGTAAAACGATAATAGCTAACGATCGGTTTCTGAATATCATCTTCGGGTCTCCTTATACGCAATCTTAAATTTCCAAAGCATTAGACTCGTTGCGCGGTTTCCGCCGGAATCTTTTGCTCAAACGTTCTTTCGCATTCTAAAGCATTTCGTACACAATCGGAACAACAACAAGCGTCAAGACCGTCGAGGTAATGAGACCTCCTATAACGACTACCCCGAGTCCTTTGCCGATCAAAAGACCTTCGCCGGACATTCCCAATGCAAGGGGAAGCAAAGCCGCAATCGTTGCTCCGGCTGTCATAATAATCGGACGCAAGCGTACTTTCCCTGCTTCAATTAAGGCATGGCGGACAGATTTTCCTTCTTCTCTCAACTGCTGCGCACGGTCTACCAAAACGATGGCATTCGTAACGACAATACCGATAAGCATAAGGAAGCCGATCATTGAAGTTGCATTTAAAGCTTCTTTTGTTAAAAACAATCCAAGCAATCCTCCGATTACGGCGAGCGGCAGCGAGAAAAGGATGGCAAACGGCGCGCTTGCGTTGCCGAAGGCCAGAACCATAATCAAGTAGACAATGAGTATCGCAGCGGCCATGGCTACAAATAATTGAGAGAAGCTGTCGTTGATATCGTCCGTCACCCCTCCGGCTTTCGTAGTGACGCCATCAGGCAGCTCGATGCTTTTAAGCGCGGCGGCGACCTTGGCGCTAACGCCGCTTTTATCGTTCCCGATGATCTTGGCGGTTACCTTGACAAGCTGCTGCTGGTCTTCGCGCGTAAGCGAAGCTGCGCTCTTGATTTCATTGATTTTGGCAACCTCTTTCAATAAAACTGACGAACCGTTTGAACTTGCTAAAGGGATATTTCCAAGCTTCTCAAGCGTATCTTTAGCCGATTTATTCATGGAAATCGTTGTCGTGTAAGTGACGTTGTCGAATTTCATATCCCCCAATTCCTCTTTTTGAACCCAGACACGCGCCGTATCCCGAACCGAAGAAGGGGTTAATCCGAAAGCCCTGGCTTTTTTCTGATCAACGGTAATTTCAATTCCGGTCTTGGCGTCGCTGAGATTATCTTCAATTTCAGTGAGTTCAGGGAATGTATTTAACTTGGCTTTCACAAGGGCTGCCGCTTTCTCCAATTGACTTTGGTCATCTCCTTTCAAGGAGTACGCAAAATCGGTGGATAATGCCGCCATGTCTTCGCCGATTGACTTTGGCTCTACCGTTGACCCGGGGGGCAGCTCGGAGAGAATAAATGTTTTCGCTTGTTCTTTCACTGTCCTCACATCGACATTGCCGTTAACTTCAACGATGATTTGCGATGCATAGGGAGCCCGTTCTTTATCGTCGCCTGCATAACCTGCCAAAGCCTCCACGAATTTAAAAACAGGTTCACCCTTGGAATCCTTTTCGTTCAAAAAGATGGTTTCAATTTCTTTCGTCTTGGCGTCCGTCGATTCGAAGGAAGTCTCATAAGGCAGCTTTAGTTGAAAAGACATCGTTTGCGAATTTTTGGGACTGGGCAATAGCGAAACGGATAACGTAGGAAGCGTAACCGCTATAGTGACGACCAAGAGCAGGGCGGATACAAGCAATGTTTTTATGCGGTTGTTTAAACTCCATGACAATACCCGCTCATACATCGATGTCAATTTGGTCGGCTCGGAATCGTCATGATGTTTTTTCCCTTGTTTGCCGCGCAAGACCAATAGTTTAGCGAGCATAGGAATGACGGTCAAAGCTACAAGTAATGAGGCTAACAACGCACATGATATCGTTATAGCAAACGGTTTGATAAACTCTCCTATGAACCCGGATACCAGAGCCAGGGGAGCAAACACACCGGCTGTCGCCAAAGTTGACGAAGTGATCGCCGACGAAACTTGACTTGTAGCTAGCGCAATGACCGATTCTTTCCGTTCCTGCGCTTTCTCCAGGGAAGCGTAAATGTTCTCGATGACGACAATGGAATCGTCGACTACGCGCCCGATCGCCATAAATATGCCGCCGAGCGACATCGCGTTAAGCGTAATCCCCAATTTGTACATGAGCATGAGCGTAATGAGAATGGAGAGCGGCAGCGATACAAGCACAATAAGTGTCATTCGAACATTGCGTAAAAAGATCATAATCATCAGCGCAGCGAGCAGTGCGCCAACGACGCCTTCGCGTACCAGGCCGGTAATCGAATGCTTAATTTCTTCCGAGCTGTCAAACGTGTTTTTAAACGTAATGTTCGGCAGTGCGGTTTGCCATTCATGAATCTTTTTTTCGAGAGCGTTTGAAAATTCTACCGCATTGGCGCTGCCGGCCTTGTATAAAACCAACCCGATCGCAGGCTTGCCATCGAGTCTGCCGTTAAATTTGGATTCCGATATCGCCTTTACCTTCGCTACTTGATTGAGATTAACAATGTCCCCTTTGGAGGTTGTCATTTCAACATGCTCCAAATCGTAAAGGCTCTGAATATTCCCTGTTACATGGGCCATCTTATCGTTGCCGTTAATCTCGACGCTGCCGATCGGACTTTGGGCCGTAGCCGCTTTAATCGCATTGCTTACTTGCGATGGATTAAGGCCATATACACTGAGAGCATCCGCATCCAGCTCGATATCGAGCGACGTATCGCGGGCGCCGATAACATCCATGTGATCAATGCCGCTGATCCCTTCAAGTCCGGGTTTAATCGTGTCTTTGAAATGTTTGTCCAGCTCCGTCTGGCTCATGGCGTTGTCCGCATATGCGACCAAATAGTTGGACGGCGACGATGCCGCGCCAAAAGTAGAGGCTTTGGGCGTACCTGCTGTTTGCGGCAGCGAAACTTCAGCGAGCAGATCCTGGACATCCACCTTTTTCTTGTCCATGTCTACACCCTGTTTGAACTTAAGAATAATCGTGGAATAATTGTCGTTCGATGTCGAGGACATGGAATCCAGATCTTCCAAATTGGCCAGCTTCTTTTCGATCGGATCCGTAATTTCATCCATAACATCTTTAGGCGATCCTGTGTAGGTCGTAGTAACAGCCAAAACAGGAAATGAAACATTCGGCATGTTCTCCACCTGCAGCTTTGACGTTGAATAAAATCCGACTGCAAAAAGCATAATCATAATGATGAATAACGCTGAGACGTTTTTCATGGAAAAATGGGTTAATCGATTCATTCTGCACACCCTTCTCGATGTTTCTTTATCTTTTTGTTCTGTATGTACAATTTTAGTATGCCGGACAAATAAAAAAATCGTACATAAGGGCATGTACCTCATGTACGATAGGGCAATACATATATACGACTTTATATGCTGCATAGTTCAGAGATGGAGAATCCCCCGCTCTACCGATACGGCCACCGCTTCCGATCTGGAATCCACGCCAAGCTTGTTGTAAATATTCGTCAGATGCGCCTTTACCGTCCTTTCCGAGATTCCCATATCGAAAGCTATTTCTTTACTTCGAAAACCGCGTGCGATCGCCTGTAAAATCATCAGCTCTTTTTCGGTCATGACCGGTTTCTCCTGCCGGTTCTCCGGAACGGGGACATGTTCTTTATAGGAGAACACTCTTGCCGTTATTTCAGGCTGGAGCAGCGTCTCCCCTCTTATGGCCGATTCAATTGTCCGAAACAAATGCTCGCGGCCCGTATCTTTTAATAGATACCCCTTCGCTCCCAATGCCAAACCTTTAATCATCAAATCATCTTCATTATAAGTTGTAAGAATAATGACAGGCGTTTCAATCCGCCTCTCTTTCATGAGCTTCATGGTTTCCATCCCGCTCATAACAGGCATATTCAAGTCCATCAAAATGACATCAGGCTTAAGCTCTTCTAGCAAAGTCAAAGCAACCTTTCCATTCTCCGCTTCGCCAATGACTTGAAATTTATCGTTGGTTTCAAGAATAAGCTTCAGACCTTCTCTGACAACTAAATGATCGTCTACAATCAACACTTTATGACTCATACCGAATCTCCTTTGAATAAAGGCGCCTCAATGTCAATACTCGTTCCTTCCTGAGCGCCGCTTTGAATATGGACCTTTCCCCCAATTAAACGTACCCGCTCATAAATGCCGAGCAAACCGTAATGGCCTGATTGTTTGCCGATCATATTCGTATGAAAACCCTTCCCGTCATCCTTAATCCGAATGTGCAGATTATCCGCGTCTTCCCTTACAGTTAATGAAACATGCTCGGCCTGAGCATGACGGGCCACATTTGTCAAACATTCGCTAATGATGTGCAGCCCATGTTCCATTAATAATCCGGATAACGGAGTTCTAATCCCCATATCAAAAGAAACTTGAATGCCTGTAGCATTCGTAAAACGCAAGGTTTCACCGCGGACCGCATCGGCAAAATCGATCCCTGACGCCGATTTCGCTCTTAGATCGTCAATGGCATGCCGCGCAGCTGACAGCGTTTTTCTCGCTCCAACCATGGACTGCAGAACAATTTCTTGCGCCCTGTTCGTATTTCCATTTGATAAATGGGCATCCACTGCTTCCAACTGCATAATAAGCCCGGCAAGCCCTTGCGCCAACGTATCGTGCAAATCGCGCGCCATCCGTTGGCGTTCGTTCACCAGCGTCAACTCCTCCACTTGGCGATGGGCCTGTTCCAGTTCGCTAAGAAACATTTGCGTGCGAATCCTGGCATGTATTTGCTTGAAAAAAAGCATCGCATAAGCGACAACCGCAATGGTAAATAAGATCAATAACGGCACAAATAGCAGTAATTCTTTTGTAACGTTTAAAAGCACAAAGGCCATATCGTGCAAGCCGAACAGAAAGAGTGAAACGAATCCCACTTTTAAATAATGATAATACACGCCGACGCTTTGCCCGATCAGAATTGGAAATAAGCCGGTTAGAGCAGCAGAAAAGCCGTTGGGCATCACAAACGCGCTGACAAAGATCAGCAGCCCCTGCGCGATAAAATAAATCCATGGCCTGAAGGCTACAATGGAACTTGAGAACCAATGCAAGACAATATGAATGAAAATGATGACAGTAAAAAGAAGAAGTTTGAGCGGAATAAATGCTGCAGTCGTTTGCAATATGACGGTTGTAATATAAACTAAAGCTACCCATATGACGATTGGAACCCTGGAAACCAGCAACCCGTTACTCTCATCTTGATGATTGAAACTGCTTGGTATATAACGAGTATATCTATCGCGATCCATTATGCACCCCTTTCTGCATATTATTATAACAAGAAATTGGCCGTTTCAATTGTACTTTCGTGCATACCCGTTCGTACATCATAAGCCGCTTATGTCGCTTTTGCCTTTTCTCTTTTCGCTTTTCTTACGAACCAGATCACTAAAGCGGATGCAATCAGAACAACTAGTCCAATTACTAAATATCGATGTATCGTTTCGGTAACGATGCGCCAATGCTCGCCTAAATACGTACCTAAAGTGATAAATGTAACGGCCCAGAGCGCGGCTCCAGGCGCTGCATAAAGACTAAAGCTTCGATACGACCATTTGCTGATTCCAGCGCTGTACGCCGTTAAATGACGGACTCCTGGAATGAAGTACCCGATGGTGAGGGCAAACTTTCCAAAACGCTTGAACCAGTGCTGTGTTTTATCTAACTTCTCTTTTGTGATATGAATTTTACGCCCATATTTCTCCAAAAGCGGATACCCGAATTTATATCCAATCAAATAGCTGACGGACATGCCGGTAAAGCTGCCTAGTACCGAAGCAATCAATGTCGGAACATAATGAAGCTTGCCTTTCGAAATTAAAAATCCCGAAAACGTCATTAAAATCTCGTCCGGCACCGGCAAGCCAATAATACCAAGCACCAAGGCACCGAAAATGCCTATATAGCCATAGTGGGCAATGAACCATAAAAGCTTATGCTGAAACATGGAAGTGTTTCTCCTTCTTAGGTTGTGGCTTTTCTTTTTAGTTTTTCCAAAACCCGCAATGTCATAACCCCGAATATATAGCTCGATACCGGGCGTGTTGATACTTCTCAGTATTTTCATTATGATGGAACTAAAAAATTCGCTAATGGGAGGATTTCAATGAGCAAACGTTATCGGATTACAAGAGAATTTAAGGAAAATGGAACTCCGGAGCAAGGCATCTCTTTGGAAGAGTGCAAACGGTATTTTTCGTCCAAACCCGACTTTGCCTATACTTCGGTATTTACGGTGACAGGGTCTACCACCATGTCTATTGAGGGGGATTTTTTCATGTGGAACTGCGGCGAAAGCAAGATCCCTTTCCGGCATTATCAGGGGGATATTTATGTGTCCGGCGGAAATGAAGCGGTCATCCCCAAAATGATGGAGATTGCAGGTGAATTGGACGCGGATGTGCTGGAAGGATAATCCGGCGGAAACGATAGCATGAGGCCATCCCCGCGATTGGGGATGGCCTCAAAAAAGCTTATACGAGGCCTGCCGGTATGCCTCAAATATGCGATCTATTTCCTCAACATGTCCATAAGATGGCCCCCTCACACTAATCGAAATATCTTATTATGTTATCTCGCGTGATCCCGCGGCACTCTCACGTTTTGATATTTAACAGCTACTACCTCTACACTTTCGTAATTTTATGTTACCCATTCTCCCTGTTTCATTAGCTTCACCCATCCGCCCGAGGGCAATTCGGCACTCACGTCCATCTCCGAAGAGCCAAACATAAAATCAACGTGAACGATACTCTGATTTATGCCGCGCTCCGATAATTGCTCCTTTGTCATTTTCTCCCCGCCCTTTAGATTAAAAGGATAGGCGGAACCAAATGCGATGTGACAAGATGAGTTTTCATCGTAAAGTGTGTTGAAAAAGTTAATTCCTTCCTTAGCTAGCAGCGTACTATTGGGTACAAGCGCGACCTCTCCCAAATATTGCGAACCCTCATCCGTTTGAAAGAGATATTGAAGGGTATCCTCTCCATAATTGGCGCGAAAATCGCATACTTTACCTTGCTTAAACGTTATCTCGAAATCCTTGATAAGTTTGCCGCCATGATACAGCGTTTTCGTGCCCCGCACTTTACCATTCACTCCTGTACGTAAAGGCGCTGTGAAGCATTCCTCCGTCGGAACGTTAGGCATAAAGTAATTCCCCTTCTCTGTCGTACTTCCTCCACCGATCCACATATGATCCATCGGCAGTTCAATTGTAAGATCAGTCCCGGGTGAGGTAAAATGCAACTGGCGGTATTTTGCATTATTCAATTGCAGTAATTTCCCCTGGATCTCCTTAATCCGCGCATTCCAAGCCCCTATGGGATCAATTTGATCCGCACGGGTAACTCGGAAGACGATTTCCCATAGCTTCGACAAGCCTAACTCCTCAGGTAAAGCGGGAAATACCTGCTTCGCCCATTCTTGGGTCGGCAAAGCAACCACAACCCAACTTACTTTATTGGTCATGCGATAGTGCCGATATTCCTGAAGAGCGCGACCGCTCGTGCGTTGAAATAAAGCGACGCGCTCAGTAGGTACGTTCTTCATCATTCCGGGTTGTGGCGCTTGAACCGTGATAAAGGCCGCCCCCTGTCTTGCCCTATCCGTATAACCTTGTGATTTCCAAATTGGATAGTCTTCCAATGATGCAGTAGAGGAACGCAACAATTTGGTACGGTGGACCACGCTATCGCTCCACTCAACATCGACCGATTCGGCACCGAAATCATATGCGCATTCAACCAGGAGACGGACAAATTCAGCCGCCACTATTGGCGCATCTATTACTACCTTTTGGCCATATTGAACATTTATCCCTAGACGTATAACGATTTCCGCATACGATTTTAATTTATTGTAAAAAGCAGACATATACACCCAACCTTCTATGAGATAAACCTCTATCGAGGCCTTTCGAAGATGAGCGACCGCGTTTAGAGGTAGGTTTATTCGCCAATAAGAAGGCTGTTCTTCACGCTTTAGTGCTGTAAAGAACTTAAACATTCTTATGTGGTAAAAAATTGTTTAACTCAATGATTTTTGATTTAAATGTTTAATACATCCGACCTGAAGCTCCCTTTCACGTTTCTCCTTATTTTCGTCTCAAGCTTATGATCTTTTAACTTCCCGGCAATAAAATCCGCATCTTCTTTGTTGCCTGAATACACCGTCACCCCACCGGTTCGATCGACCTCCAGGACAGTGACGATCGCCTTCTCGGGAGGCAATTCCGGAAAAACCTCACAGAGACAAGATGTAACGTAATCGATACCATTGCAGTCATCGTCTACTAGCATCACATTAAACTCACCATTGCTTGGTACAGCTATTTCCGCCCAACGCTTTGTTGAAATCGTTTTCCATACACTCAAGACTACTCGTTCGAATTCACTTTCGCCTAACTTTGTCATACGCCCCCAGAGACCAGGTAGGATTTCTTGTTTGGGAGGATCGAAGATTAGGATGTCCGAGGCCAGCTCCAAGCTTACGTTTGGTTTTTGCGCGATGAACGTTAGTTGAAATTTAAGTTCTTCCAGATCCGCGGGGGTATGGATGCAATTTGCAAAGGCACCAAGCGAAAACTTTTTTCTGATAATATCTTTAATCTTCTTGGTTTTTTGGATTGCATCAGCACCAATAAGGATTCTCATGGTTAGCAGCTTCTCGGCCAGGTACTTATGCAATAACTGCATTGTTATTGGATAATTTGCATAGTTAGGCCAAAGCATATCTAAATCGCCTCTCGTGAACTTGACATCGAATTTTCGAATTGCTTCTAGTTCAGCATCTTTAATTTGCAGCTCCAATTCTTCAAGTAATAGAGGGTTGTCTAATCCGTCAGGCTTAATCAAAATAAATGACACGCTATCAAGAAGGGGAATTCTATCGGATTGGTCCCCATTATTCTCGTTCACTGCCATTATCTTCACCCCACATAATTATGGTTATTTGTAAAAAGTTATCACGCCGGACAAGACACCTTTATGTATGGATCCCCGCGAGATGGATGAACGGGCGCAACGAAGTTTCGGTTAATTCCTTTTTATCGGGGAATTCTACCAATCGCGACGCTTCGAGTCGAATCGCTCGCCCCTTGGCCACTTCAACACACGGCTCCCCGTCCAGGCCTAGCTGTCTCCAAACTTGGCTTGAGATGGTTGGAATAATGGGGGCTCCTAATAGCGGTAAGCCAAGAAGCCATTCGCGTCGGTCCATGCTTCCGTCTTGCATCCAGTTATCCAGAATCACAGTTGCTGCTTTTAAATCAAATTTGCCGGGAAAAAGTGATTCGGATTGCTCGGCCACTGCATTCGCAATCCGGTCGCTATACATAAATGATTCAGAATGACGGACAGTTTCAAGCGCAGCATCGAGACGGTGAACGCACCACTGTCGGAATAACATTACCGAATCGATAAAATCGGTAATTTTAATATCGGCCGCGCCAGTATCGAGCGAAGTATGCGACAAAAAATATCGAATTTCATCGGAAGAAATCTCCGTTTCAGGATCAAGAATTTCCTTAATCCAAATACCGTGGCGTTTACTCGTCGAACATTTCTCCCCTTCAAGAAAGAGCATTCCATTTACAAGCGTATAATCGAAAGGTTTATACAAACCTTCTGTTCCTTGGGAAATCACGTGCGGGGCGATAAGGCCCGGAGTAGAGTTATCGTTACCGAAAACGCCGATCGTAGTCACGTTGCTATTGGACATGAACGGGTTTACCTCCGTTCCTTCGAGCAATTTGTAAACTTCCCCGCAGTATACACTGTATAAATAATACGGATTGGACAGAACGAAACCTTCGGGAACTAAATTGCTGCGAATTCCCCATGTTCCGGGGCCGGTTAGTCTGATACGCCCCTTCCTGAGGGAAAGATAACGTTCGGCGGCTTGCATCCAAATCGGTCGAACGCCGGAACGCTTCAGCGATTCAATGATATTTGTTTGCTCATTTGGCGTTACGAACCAACTTTCTATCGTTCTCCATTCCAATGTACTATTGTCTAACCTAGATCTTGGTTGAACGATCTCTTCAGGTTGGAAGTGTGCGCCACAGTACACGCATGAACTTCCTCCACAAGGCTTGTTGCAATAAGGACAACTCCCTGCAATCCATGTCCCGATGATCGCGTCTCCCGTTTCTGCCGAGTATGGCACTCGTTCGCTTACGAGAGTGGCATTGCCCGTGTTCTGCAATGTAAGAAGCGTCTTCTCGTGCGTGTCCAAATAGCCGGCAAAGTGCGACTCCGCGCGAGGATCGATCCAAGTATCTAACCGAATATTCAAGAGCTTAAGATCTTGCTGAATTCCTTTATGATATAGATCACAAACCGTATCCGGATCTTTCCCGTCTCGAAGGGTTTCAGCCAGCACCCAATTTTCGAAAACGTCGCTTCCGGTAATGACCCGCACGCTATACCCTTGCAATCGAAGTGAACGAGCAAGGGTATCCGCACGTAAATACGTTCCCGCTCCATGACCAATATGCAGCCGCCCGTTTGGGGTCGGCTGCATGGGGACAATTAATACGTTACGATTCACTTATTTCCCCTCCTGTCTTTCACATAATTTAACTCTAGCAAGTTTGTATATGAAAGGACTCACTTATTTTCTTTATGACCAGATCAAGATCTTGCTGAACGGATATCTGAGCAAACACTAATCCGCATATGGCAGAAGAATCTATTAAACCGGTTACCACATCACCCGGTTTTACTTTCATGTCGACCTCGATTAATCCGGGTACGGATGCAAAGTCTTCCGGCGTACTGATTGATGCTATAGTCCCCAATTGGGTCGGCAGCAGCAGTTCGGCAATTTGCTTTCCGGCATATCGAAGATCGTTTGACTCCCACGTGTACTTCTCGCCGAGAGAAGCAGCGATATGTGCCGCCCATGAGTCAAATCCGCTATGGAGCTGAAGCATTCTACGAATTCCGGCGCCGCCGGGACGACATGCAATTTCCCCGGCAAATACCCCATCTGCCGCTTTGAGTACTTCAAAATGTGTCACTCCGTCCGTCAACCCCACCGCAGCAACTGCACGTGCATGCATGTCTTGGAGAAAAGAAAACATCGGATCACTGCTCTCAATCGTGTAGGAACCGTGAATTTCGGAAGCGTAATCAAGAACCGGTCGAACATAACGCGATATTTGGACGTATACTACGCAGCCATCCTCAACATATCCATCGCAATGATACTCTTCCTCAAGCTGCAAAAAACGTTCAACGATTACAGGAAACCTCTTAGCTGAAGTCGATGAGGGAGCATGTAGCCGATTGAGATACTCTTGTCCGGATGAAGATAACAGCTCTTCTTCTGTTGCAAAAACGAACGTCTGATCGGCTCCTCCCCCGATTACCGGTTTAACTATAATCGGCCAACCAATCTTCTTGCCGGCTTCGGCCACACCACTAGGAGTGCTTGCAAGGAAGTAATCCGCCGTAGGCAATCCGGCCGCAGCAAATCGGCGCTTCATTGTATATTTGTTCGTACAGTTGAGAACCGTTTCAAATGATGGTCCTGCCAACCCAAGATAAGTTCGCATATATGCTCCGGCGGGCGCTGCACGTTCAGAAAGAGAAACTACGGCAGAATATTGAGAACACTCCCTCTGCTTCATGAGAGCTTCCATGGTTCCGGAGGGGTTGTTTAGATCCTCTACAACAACAACATCAATACCCGAAGGGTACATATCAACAAAGCGCCCTTCCGTCACGAATGTCACTTGTAGGTCCGGTCGAGCAAGAAGTACCTCCGATTGGACTTTATTACTGGTGTTAGTAACCAAAATCGATTTCATTGGACATCACCTCATAATTTTCTTAGTTGCTCGTTCTGACTCCATCAACAATCTCAAGTACCGATAATAAAGATGTAATTCGATCACCGTCCCATTGATTCCCGTCGTTCCTGTCCAGCAATATTGGATGCATCCCTGCCCGAGCAGCTCCTTCAAGCTCTTTATCGTGCCCATCGCCTATATACAAGCAATGGGCATTTTCTACTCCGAGCCGGTTGGCTGCATACGAGAAAATTTTAACATCAGGCTTCATAATCCCGATTTCAGCGGACAATACCACTTGATGAAGTAACGGGGCCAACTTCGAATCGGCTAATAATTCTTTGACATCACTGCTGCAGTTGGACACAACAGCCGTTTTTACGCCCTGCGAACGCAATGTGCTTAGAACCGTGAACGCGTCGACATCCGGTGTTTGAAACGATAAACCGTGGACTTGTTTTCGTACGCGAATGGCCTCCATGATCTTATCTTTACTCCACTTTGCCCCCATTTGTTCATTGAGCCAATGAAGATACTCGAGCAGATCCCCCGTCTCGCGCCGATTTCGGGTTTCCTCCCAATTTTTGCTGAATACATCGGGAGCGATGCCAAGAACTCGCGAAGTCTCTAAGAAAGCATAGGTTTTAATTGGTTCGGGGAGCGGAATTAAGGTTTTCCATAAGTCAAACACAACGGCATGAATACGTCTGTTTTGCATATTAGCCCCCTAATCGTCAATTCTTAACCGGAGCTTGAATCGTGGATTTCTCCAATCCGAATTATCGACAACCACATCAGCATTTTCGTAAGGACGATATTTATTTATATAGCAACGTTGAGCCGGAAAGTATTTACTGTCATACTTCCGAAGAACTTCCTCTCCCTGTACCGGTACATCCCGTAACCGTGCCCTCTTCATTACGACATCCTCAGGGATGTCCAGGTATACAAAAAAATCAATATACGATCTGGTTTCCGGACGGAAGAGGAATACCCCTTCCAAGAGTACGATGGTATCAGGGGACACCGAGTACTTACATTGCAACGTCCATGTATCCGTGGGGAGATCCAAATGGATTAAAGTCGTTTCCAACCTTCCTAACCTACGGATTGGATCTAACACTTCTTGAGCCAAACGTTTAAAGTCAATACTGTTTCTAAAATATTGTTCCGGTTCCGATAAAGTGGGGTTGTAACGAACGGACTTTTCATTATGGAAATTGTCTACGTGTACAACTTGTACTTTATGTCCCTTCCCCAATACCTCCGCCAGTTCTTTCACTAGTTGAGTTTTCCCAGCTGTATCAACGCCCGTAATTCCAACAATCAATGGTTTCCCAGGCATCCGATTCTTACGAATGATATCACTCAGCTCTCCAAGGAATCTCCTTCGGCTGTCGGTAATCACCCAAGACTCCCCCCGTCATGAATGGCTAGCTCTAAACGATTGGCCAATCGACTGTACAATCCGTTGCCGTATGCGGCATTGTCGCGACGGTTGCGGGGCGTGGGTTCAACTCTCAACACAGATAGGTTGCCAAACTTCCTTTGTCCAATTACGGCTGCCCCCTCTTCATCGGCTTCCAGCCGTTTGACTGAATCCGTAGAACGTACCAATTCGTTTGAAACATAAATATCAGGTGCCGTACCATGATAACCAAGCGCTTGAACAATGATCCCAGCTCCGTCCAGTACGTCGGATGCATCGCTTAATTTATTAATTTGCTGGATTCTTGCCCCCGGAATATTGTCGTTCCACAAATCGCAATACAGTTCCTTCGACCCGTGACGTAATCCGGAGTCCCTGAAGACGATTCCGGTAACTGGACATACATCACTGGACGAATTAAAAAGGTATTCGCGCCCTGACACCTGTTCTTTGATCGCTTCTTCCACGGATTGGTACATAAGTCGAGCTAAACTCCGTTGCAGGACAACAATCGGAGGGCGGCGATACTCCTTGTGCTCATTTTCCAGCTTCATGGCGAGATCTAGTAACACCCGTGTCGCAGACATTGCGCTGTGAGAACTTCCCGCAATAACAATCGGTTCGTCGCGCAGACGCAGCAGTACCTTACTTAGGTTCTCTTGATATGCAGCGCTAATCACTATGCTTGAGGACCAAACTTTATGACGCCACGTTTCTAGTTCTGCATGGGGCCGCTCCATTCTACCCGTCGCCAATAGCACATGCGAGGCTTCAAGTATTTCCCCACTGTCTGTGTGTAATCTTACGGGGCCATCGAGCTGATCCATTTCGATTTTTTTCACAAGCGTCCCTAGTCGAACAGCGGGTGAACCTCCTAAGCTATCGTTAATCACTCGTCCGATCTCATGAAGTGCAGCAGCCAACACATCCGTATTGACGGGTTTCGTAGCTTGAGCAACAGACCTGACTTGTAAATTATCGGAGAGTACTTTAAAGGGTCCCCGGTAACTTAATTCTTTAAAAAGGCTTGCGCCAATTGAAGAAGTTGTAACCATATAATTACCGAATGCACCTGGTCCAAGGGAGCGCTCCTTCTCTACTATAGAAATACGGTAATTCAATAATTCTGGGGCGGATGCGAGAAATGTCGATGTCCGAAATCCCCCTCCAACGATGGCTAGATCGAAATTTGGAATTGTCGAATTCATATTCTTCTCCTTTTCGGCTACTAAGTGCCCAGAACCTCGTATAAGCAGCTTTCAAACCGATCGCACAACTCTTCCGCTTCTTGCATGGTAATTGTTAACGGCGGGCGAATTTTCAATACGTTTCCGAAACCATACCTAGACGTTCTCATGATTAATCCATGATGAAAAGCTTTTTTCTTAAGGTAATTTGTAAGCTTCTCATCAGGAATGCCATCGTCGCCGACGATTTCGATCCCGATCATGAGCCCGACACCACGAACATCGCCAATAGCGGAATATCTCTCTTTTAACCTCATGAGGCGTCCCATAATATATTCACCGGTCTTGGTGACGTTCCGGAGGAACTCGGCATTATCGATAATTTCTAAAGTTTTTAGCGCAGCAGTCGCCGATATCAAGTTTGAACCATAAGTGAAGGAATGATGGTGTCCTTCCATTGTAGAGTACTCTGGTTTCGAGATAATCGCGGCTACCTGAAAGCCTGTCCCGCCAAGACCTTTCGCTACAGTAATAATATCCGGGACTACACCATAGTATTGGGCTGCAAACATATACCCCGTTCTCCCGATTCCCGTTTGAATCTCGTCAAAGATTAAAGTAATTCCTCTTTCATCGCACAGCTTGCGCAACGCTGGGAAATATTCCGGCGGCGGTGTAATATTGTCTCCATTCCCTAAAATCGGTTCAACGATGATGGAAGATACCTGCCCTGAACTCGCATAATCAATAAAGTCATTAATTCTCTCAACGCACAACATTCCACAAGTTTCCGGTCTTTGGTTATAAAAGCAACGATAACAATAGGCCGGCGGAACATGTACGATACCGGGTTGACCCAGCCTAAAAGGCTCTTTCCGGAATGAGTTCCCAGATGCATACATGGTATAAATGGTTTGCCCTACATGAGAGCGAAACAAGGAGATCACATCTGTTTTTCCAGAATAGTGTTGAGCCATCTTGATCGCGCCCTCATTGGCGGTGGACCCTCCCGACACCTTTAAATGTACCTTCGTCAATCCCTCCGGACTAACATCGATTAATTTTTTTACTAACTCACCGACAGGTTTCGTCATGTAACTGGATGTCACATGAATCAACTTATCAGCCTGATTCTTTACCGCTTCAATGACTTCAGGGTGGCTGTACCCGAGGCTTAAGTTAAATGTCGCGGACGCGCAGTCGATATACGATTTACCGTTATTGTCCGTTAAATAAATTCCACGACCTTCCACCATAATTACATCATCGGTTGGAGTAAAGAAATACTCGTTTAACTCCAACAAACCATTCTCTGCCGCTTCTCCGTTAGATTCCAACAGTTCCATTGTATGGGTATCCATTATTGGTTTCCTCCCTTTGCATGAATTGGATATGGTGCCGCTCGCTCACAAAGCACACCTCCTTCCGCTAATGAGAGCAAGATTCGATTTTATAATTAGTTTTCTTTGGCTGCTGCAGCATAGAGGAATTTTACCGCCTCCTCAATGTCCGGTTCTTTCAGTTGCATATCCTTAATTTCGTAACTGCTCGAGATAATCGAGATCGCCTGGGCAACCGACAATTCATTTTTACTGAACAAGAAACTTTTCCTTAATCCCTCATCTTGGAGCAGCTTTAGTCTATCGTCGTTCAACTTATTGCGTTGATCGTCCAGGTCGACCGTAAGCACATGGCCCGGGTTAAAATTATTCTTGAATCCGGTGACAGTCCCGTCGAATATGACTTCGCCTTTATTGATCGTAATGATTCGGTTGCATACTTCTTCGATATCCTTCATATCGTGTGTGGTTAGAATAACCGTCGTTTTCTTTGTTTTGTTGATTTGCCTAATAAAGGTTCTAATTTTAGCCTTAACAGCTACATCCAAACCGATCGTAGGTTCATCTAAATAAAGTACTTTGGGTTCGTGCAATAAGGCCACCGCTAGCTCGGCACGCATTCTTTGACCAAGACTCAATTGTCGCACCGGCGTTCTTAAGAATTCTTCCATCTCCAGTAAATCCACATAATACGCAATATTGTTCCGGAACACTTTCGGATTGATTTTGTATATTTTCGCAAACAGATCGAATGTTTCTTCCATTGGGAGATTCCAGTATAATTGCGATCGTTGGCCAAAAACGACCCCGATGTTCATTGCGTTTTCCTTCCGGTTCTGGTGCGGCTCCTTGCCATTGACTTTGACCAAACCCGAAGTAGGAACGAGAATTCCAGCAAGCATTTTAATCGTAGTCGATTTTCCCGCACCGTTTGCTCCGATATATCCAACCAGCTCGCCCTCTTGGATATTAAAGCTAATATTGTTTACAGCCTTCTTCACTTCATAATTCCTGGATATGATAGATCTTATGGATGAAACAAACCCCTTATCACGTTTGAATACTCTGAATTCCCTTGTCACATTGCTGACTTCTATCATGATTTTCCCCCTAAGAACCTGTACTTTTATAATGATTGACCCCAATAAACCAAAATTTATAAGCCAGCACGAAACATACAATCCCTACTATAGGTGATAAATATTGGATGTATGGATTAAAAAAAAGATAATCGCCTTTAGAAATAAAGTATTGCGCCGGATAAAAATTAATAAATGCGTAAGGCAGGATAAAGGTTAGAATCACCTGAACTGTCTTGTTGTAAATGGTGATAGGATAGCGAATAAAATTCTTTAATTGAAAGAAAAGAACTTCTCGCAAACCTTGCGTCTCGACAATCCAAAACGATGGCACCGAAGTTACAATTAACCCGGCTCCTTGAATCAAAGCACCGCTCAAAATAACAACGGTTAAGAAGAGTAAATCTCCTCCCGTTAATGTACGCTCCATATTATTGAAACAGATGATGATCACACCGACGGAGAGTATAAAGTGACTAACATATGCACTATTGAACTCCCGACACACCAGATATACGAAACTATTCAGCGGCTTTGTTAACACTTCATCGAACGAACCGTTTTTTACCATATTGCTTAACTGGGTTGTAGGATTGAAGAAGAAAAAACCGGCTAGCGAGTATGAACATAAATTTAAGGAAAACAATAACAAAACTTCGTATGCCCCCCAACCATTGATGGATTGGAATTTGTCGACCAAGATCCAAATGATCAGAAATTCCGCCCCATATGATGCAAATTGGGCAAGTCCCCCCATAATAAATGCCTTTCGGTATTCGGCTACCCCCATTACCCTTAATTTAATGTATTCAAGATATAAATGGGCATAATGCATATGTCATCCCCCGTGAATTACCAATTTTTTTTGCACCTTGAACCACACATATTTCTCGATGAGAGTAGTGACCGCTATCACCCCCAATTGCATAAGAAGAATGGTAAACGTTTGATGTATCCCGTACTTCCCTAAAAAAATCGATATTGGTTCAAAAAAAATGAACCGAAATGGCAGCACCTGGCAAATGTTGAATAACCACTCCGGATAAAACCACAACGGCACAATCGATCCTGAGAACAACTCGAACAAAGCGCCTATAAAAAATGGAATGTACCAAGAAGTTTCAAGCCAAAAAGCAAACAGGCCAAAGATGTAATGAATATGAAATGCTATAACTATCCCTAACATGAGGCTGACTAGGAACAATATCGTATTCTCGATAATCCCGGATAGAGAAATATCAAAAAATAACCACGTAACCACTATAGCCGGTACTGTAACGAAAACTGTCTGGAAAACATTCGTCCCCAAATCCTCAGAGAATAAGTATCTCTTGAAGTTAACAGGTTTCATTAAATCCAGTATTATGCTACCGTTCTCGACTCTCTCCGCTATTTTCTTCCCTGCGCCCGATCTCGTTAATGTTACAACGATTGCTGCAATAATGATGTAACTAACCATTTCACCAAAGTTTATATTGTTTATATTTTCCTTATCGTCATACAATGCAGTCCATACGTTAATTTGAATTACCATTAGCAAAATGCTTGCGAAAATTGTGATGTAAAAATTAAAACGAAAAGCATACCGTTCTTGAAAAGCCTTCTTGAAAAATTCAATATACAGTGCCATCTCAATACCTCACTCTATAAATTTCAAAACCGAGTTTTAACTTTCCCCAATCCAGTTAAAACCCAAATGACAGCGGTATCATAAATAATCATTATTCACTCTTGAAGTATTACCATCATTTGGAAACGCTTTAATTGTATTAAAAATGGTTATCAATTAAAACCCACAATACTATAGAATTATCCCTAAAAATTATATATTCTTACTTAAATGAAATCGCATTTAAATCCATGTAAATCAAATATTGACATTTCATTCAGGGTAATTGTATTGTAAAACGTAATAAATCCATTTAAATAAGGAGTCAACAACTAAGCACTTTTACGAATTTCATAAATAGATAGGAGGAGAATTAACATGTTAGAATTTGGGCGTAAGTTCCTTGCAAAGAAAGAACATGTCTTACTTTTGGACATCATTTGTAATGTTCGGAACGAGGCTTTTTTTAAAAAAGCGGATCCTTTCAGCGGAATTGATTGGGCGCTTCTTTTACAAGAATCTAAGGACCAGAAGGTATTCCCGCTAGTTTACAATCTTGTGTGCCAAGTAGCTCCTGAAGAGTGGCAGGTAGAATACAGTAAACATCAAGAGGAGATAGACATTTATCTTAAAGAGTTATCTTTGATCACGCAAGTGGCTAAAGCAGAGAACTTAACAATAGTGCTCCAGAAAGGGTTTGCAGTATCGAAGTTGGTTTATAATGATCTATACGCTAGGCAGGTTGGAGATTTAGATTTCATTATTCGTGAAACCGATGTTGAAAAAGCAGACGCACTCTTAAGAAATTTAGGTTATCTGCCTGCATGCGGACTGAAAAATTACTGGGAAATAGTTGACGATAACGACTACCGCTATTTACCTTTTCCTTTATTAAAGGACGATAACCATCACGAATTTTACGGTTATTTTAAGAACATCTCTTCAGGTAATCTGACGAAAACACTTGAAGTTGAATTAGGAAGGTATCTCCACAAAACCGTGCGTTCCCCTCATATCATGAGTTTTATTGAAAGCTCTCGAAACATAGTTCTTGATAATTTTGAGTGTGCAACCTTTGATCTGGAACATACTTTTCTTGGCCTTTGTGAAAATCTCTACGACGATGCCGAAGAGTGGTATTCCGATAAACCGTCTTTAAAAAATTGCGTCGACGTGTTCTTGTTTATAGAGAAGTATCCTCAACTCGACTGGGAACATGTTAAACAATCGGCAATCCATTACGACATGTTTGTTGAAGTTCAAACTATATTAAAATACCTGTCTGCCATCTTTGAAAGCAAAACACTTGCTCAGGTTGCCGGCTTATTTTCGGATGAATTTGCCTCCGCCAAGAGATATAGAATTGATTGGCTAACCGACTTCAAAACGAGACTTTTCCTCGATTACAATTCACGAGTGAAAGAACTTGTTTCTATAACGCGGAGCCGCTGTTTCAGCACTAAGAACATAAACTTTACCGATCCGTATCGAGTAAAATACGGACAATTTGGTTCGCCATCGCCTGTACCCAACAATAAGAACTATGATTTAAGCTACAATATTGCACACGCTTCAGATCAGTTAATTTTTAAAATCCGTATCGGAGAAGATTTGTATTCTCAACTCGACAATCATGAAGTTGCATTATTCTTAGTAGATAATGATGCTAACAACAATGAGCAATTAGTTAAATATTATGTTGCATTTAAAAGCATTGACGGGATCTTAGCCGTCCAGGAAGACAGCGGGATGTCCATCAGGGTATTTCATAAAACGAACGAAGTCGAAGTAGCTTTTCCGTTCCACATGTTGCCAACTGAGGTTTGCAGTAACGGGACACGTATGGTTGGCTACGGCATTGCTATTAAACATGAGATTCTCGATTCTGTATATCATTGGGTCACATTAAATCCGTACGAAAAAGAGTTTTGGAATCATCCTCCGATCCTCGAAATCGTTTAAAAGGCATATATCCATGGTACCGCGCTAAACCATACGTGGACAGCGAAAAACCTGGACAAATCAAGACTTTGATTTATCCAGGCTGCTTCATTTAGTCAGTCGCGATTTTGATAAACGGCCTCGGCATTTCTGCGCGAGCACGGCCCTTGGTTTTTATACGACATATTGAACTGCCTCGCCGCTTTCCCCAGTGAATTCAATAATTGTCCTATAGGTCTTCAGATCGATCGAAAGCCGGCAATTTTGATTATCCTTTTCCCAGGCAAGCCGAATTTCGTTTATCGCCGAGGGTAAAACGGTGAATTGTCCATTGAAAGCAGCATATTCGTTTCTAAATCTAATGAGTTTAATCAGTCTTTGAACTACATCTTTTTGAAGAGACTGCTCGATTTCCTCCAGGCTGAAGTTATGGCGGTTGATTTCCCTGCCTTCACCGGTTCTTTTTACACTCTCCAAATCGTTTTCTCCCGCCAGCAGGCCGACATAGTAGACTTGGGGGATTCCCGGCACGAAAAATTGAATGGCTCTTGCCGCTAAATAGGCGTCGTCGTTACAACCGAGCACAGAATAATAAGAGCATCTGATTTGATGGACATCGAAGCCGTCCGCGGCCTTATGTTTTTCCGATACGATGAGACTAAGATTCGAGCCTCTTTCCACGCACAGTTCAACCAATTTTCTAGCTTCTTTCGTATCGATCAAATCGTCCAGGTCAGGCTTAACAGGTATACCATCATGACAATCCAGCATAGTAAACTGCTTCTCAGGCCGAGTCTTCAGATAGCTGTAAAGATGCACATTTGATTTATTGATCAAAGCATCAAGCACGGTGTACGGCAGTATAAAATCGTAAATCCAGCAGCCATGTTCTGCAAGCTTGTACTGAATGGAATAATGTGCGTGAACCTCAGGCAGCAATTCGATTTCCATCGATTTCGCAACATCCATAATCCAATCCAGGAATTCGTAGATGTCCGGCTCGACAAAAAAACAGCTTGTTCCCAGTTTCTTTATGATGTATCCGACTGCATCCAAACGTACGATCTTGACATTCTGCTGCTTGAAATTATTAAAAATATCGCTCAGCAATTGCTTTACTTGATCCGAACGGATATCCAGATCAATCTGTTCGGATGGATCCTGCTTGCCGAACGTCGTCCATACCTTCTCTTCCTCGCCGGATTCTTCAATAGTAAAAGTCGAATAAGGAACCGGTCTGCGCAGAAACAGGCCGGCAATGTCTTCTTGAACCGGCTTGCCGTCCGCCCATATTTTATCCAAAGTTAGAAAGAAGTCGGCATATGCCGATTGACGACCCTTTTTGAGGAAATCCCGGAAATATTCGGACTGCCTCGAAATATGGTTGACCATCACATCGACCAATATATCAAAGTGTTCTCCAATAGCTCTAATATCATCCCATGTGCCGAAGCTCGGTTCAATTTCCAGATAGGTAAGCGGGGCAAATCCTCTGTCTCCGGAAGATGGGAAAGGAGGCAAAATATGAACGCCCCCCTTAAATACATCGGAAAAATGTTGAAAGAGCACCTGTTTCAGCGCATTTAGATCGCCCCCCAAAGAATCGGGATACGTGATTAGCTGCACTTGGTTTTTTACTGGCATACAATAGTCCCCTATAATCCGTATTTTTCTTTGATAACCTCGAGATGCGGTAAATCCACGATGGCTCCGGTATACTCCAATTTATAGGCACTGACGGCAAATCCCAGGAAAAGAGCTTGTTTCAACGGATAACCTTTGACGAGCGCCGCATAAAATCCTGACCAGAATGCATCGCCAGCTCCCGTAGTATCCACAACCTGAGTAGCCAAAGAGTCGAATGCAATCGTCTCTTTTCCGTTAGAAACGATGGCGCCTTCCTTCCCTAATGTCAAAATAACCAGCTTAGCACCCAGCTCTAAGAAATGTTCGAGATAACGCTCAGGAGACGCTTTCCCAAACAATCTCTCTGCATCATCCTCCGAAGGCTTGACAATATCAACTTTACCGATCATTGATTTTACATAGTCGATTCCATTCTCGCCCTTTTGCCATATCATCGGATGATAGTTAGGGTCGAAACCGATCAAAATACCGTGCTTTCTTACCGTATCCATCACGCTTTCGATCGTATAACGGGACGGCACTCTCGATAAGGGCCAACAGGAGAAGTGGACGATTTTGGAGTTGATCACGATATCCTCCAGCCCTGATGTATAAGCTAATTGATAATCCGCACCTCGATAAAATATCGGAATCGGCGTAGATACACTCTTAGTTAAGACGACCATACTCGTTGAATCATCGACCCGCTGGATCAGATCCGTATCGATATCCGCTTGCTGCAGCTGTTTAACGAGAAACCTGCCCAATCCGTCATCTCCGACTGCAGAAGCTACAAGCGGGCGGATTCCCAATTTTTTCACATTCAATGCTATATTGGAAGGAGAGCCTCCAAACAACTTGCGGTACGTGTCACATTCATCGCTATCGTCATATTCCGTTGTCATCATATCGATAAGAAGCTCGCCAACAGTCAAAATATCATGCTTTTTATCTCTTAACGGTATGCTATCCCCGAATTCAAACACATCTGTCATCCCCTGTACTTTATTCCATCGCCCATAAAAAAGCTTTTTCGATATATTCATTCCAAAAATCCCAGGTATGCCCCCCAGGACTTTCGATATACGTGTTCTCAACCTGTGCCAAAACTAAAAAATCTCGAAATTGCCGATTGACGTCCAACAAAAAATCTTCGGAACCGCAAGCCATATAGATCTCCGGAACCGCCGCTCCTTTCCCCTTCAAGCTTAGGACCAAGGCTTCCGGATCTTTATCGCTCCCTTGAAGCTGATCCAAGTCACCGAATACCCTCGTAAAATATTTATAATCCGCCACACCGTCGGTATAATCGCTGCCCACGCCGGCAATCTTGTAAGTAATGAGGGCTGAAGACAAGGCGATGATCCGGCTAAAATGCTCGGCATATTTGAAGCCGTTTCGAATGGCTCCATAACCCCCCATCGATAAACCACCGATGAAGGTATCTTCTCTTCGATGGGATATCGGGAACATTTCGCGGGTGTAAGCAACCAGTTCATTTCCGACGTATTCCCCGTACAATGCTCCTTTGTCGACATCATCCACATAAAAATGGTTTTCCCCGGCCGGCATAAAAACCGCGATACGGTGCTCGTCGGATAACTCCCGTATTCTTGTGAAGCTGATCCAATCCGTATAGCTGCCTGTGTATCCGTTCAATAGATACAAGGTTCTCATCGGTTTCTTTTCCGATTTGGCTTGCCCGGGGAATTCGATCATGTCCAACGGGATCAGTGCATTGAACGTGACTTCTCTCCGTAAAGCTTTGGAATAATAATTCACTTGCAGCATTGCCATCGTTCTATTCTCCTTTTTTGAAATTACAAGTACACGAACGGCTCCTTCGCATCGACGAACGAAACCGGTATGCCGTTCACCAAAGGCTTCAGCCATTCGGCCATATATTTCATGCCCCATTCCTCGCTGCGTTCATGGCCTACGACGATCATCGCTTTGTTCAGTCCGAGCATACGGGCATCATTGACATAAGCGCAAAGTGTCCATTCCACGATTTCGCCGCATACGATCACATCCAGGTTCTTATCGCGCATTAGTTCCATCGGCATTTGTTCCCGGCCCAGACCTAAGCTGCCTCCGCCTACCAAAATTCCCGCCCTGGAACACCTCATCCCGGGATCGCCTACGATTTGTATGACATTCATGCCCAATTTTTCTTTAAAGAAGCCGGCCAGTTCCGCCAAAGTGACCTCTTCGAACCGGTATGCATGGGGTGAATCCTTGTCCAACAAATGGTCTTCCCAGCCGATCTCCTTGAGAAGCCCGTCGTAAATTCGGTCTGTCTTTGCCATGTGCATGTAATCATGGTACCGCCAGACAGCAATCCGGTGATCCTCCAATAATGCTCGTTTGGCCTGATAGACAGGATCGTCCTGCAGCCAGACCGTTTCGTCAATTCCGGTATAGAAGGTAGGTTCGTGTGTGATAATCATATTGGCTCCGCAAGCAATCGCCTGATGAATCACATCGACAGTTGCCATAAACGTCGTTACAATACCCGTTACTTCCATATCGGGACTGCCGCTAACCAATCTATCGCCCGTGTTCTCCAGCCTGAAGGTGCCGCAAGAATCCGTCAAAACCGCTTCGATGACTTGCCCAACATTCATTTCATGACCTTCTTTCAATGGTGAAGTGTTATCCTTTTACAGCGCCGACAACGACGCCCTTCGTCAAATATTTTTGCAGGAATGGCAGTATGACCAAGATCGGCAAAATTCCGATAATGCCCATGGCCATCCGTACCGCCGTGGTCGGAAGATCGGCTGCGCCGGCCCCCAGCATGCTGCTTGCCTGGCTGGATTTTAAGAATTGGATGTTATTCATCAGACGGATCAACAAATTTTGAATCCCGTAATATTGCGGTTTGGTAACAAAGTAAAGCGCATTAATCCAATCGTTCCAGTAGGCAAGTCCCGTAAACAACCCGACCGTTGCCATAACCGGAACCGAAAGCGGCAGCATAATGCTGTAGAACGTTCTTATTTCGCTGGCTCCGTCGATTTGGGCCGATTCGATAAGCGCGGCAGGCACATTATGCTTATAGAAATTTCTTACCAGCAGAACGTTAAATCCGTTCATCAGCAAATTCGGTATAATCAGTGCGGCTAACGTATCTTTGATCGAAAAAACTTTAGTCCACATCATATAAGAAGGTACGATACCGCCATTAAACAGCAAGGTGAAAAATACGATAAATGCAAGGGCATTATGATATTTGAAGTCCTTCCTTGACATCGGGTACGCAAGCATTGCCGTGATCGCGAGGCTGACGACGGTTCCGATGACAGTCACACAAATGGAAACCCCATACGCCCTCACAAAGGTCGACATATTGCCGAATAAATATACGTACGCTTCCATGCTCATTTTAGCCGGAAAATAGCTGTATCCGTCTCTAATCAGCGTCTTTTCGTCGGTAAACGATGCCACCAGCATCAAGATAAAAGGCAGAAAAGCGCATACGGTGATCAAGGTCATGGCTGCTGCGGAGAATATGGCAAATGCCCGTTCTCCTCTGGATTGCAAGCTCGTCATTATACATTTCCTCCTAGAAAAGCGCGTTGTCGGAATTTATTCTCCTCACAATGGCATTTGCCAGGATAACAAGAATAAAGCCTACGAGTGACTGATATAGACCGGCCGCCGCCGACATGCCGATATCGTTAACCTGCATGAGAGCCCGATATACATAGGTATCGATGGTTTGCGTCGTACTGTACAAGGCTCCCGCATTCAACGGCACTTGATAAAAGAGTCCGAAATCGGAATTGAATATGCGGCCGACCGACATTAATCCAAGTATGATTATGGTTGGCGTCAGCAATGGAAGAGTGATCATGCTTATTTGCTTGAGTTTGCCTGCGCCGTCAATCTTGGCCGCTTCATAAATGCTTCTATCGATTCCCGCGATAAAACCGAAGTAGACGATAGAACCGTATCCCGCCGTTTTCCATAGCTGGATGATAACCAGGATGTAAGGCCAGTATTTAGGCTCCGAATACCAGTTTACGGCCGATATGCCGAGCGGCTGCAGTATCGAATGGTTCATAAACCCGCTATCGGCGTTCAAGTAAGCAAATACAAGAAAAGATACGATTACCATAGATACCAGGTTAGGAAGAACTAGGCCTGATTGAAAAAACTTTGAGTAAACCTTGTTTAACAGCTCCGACATCAGAATTGCGATAAATATGGAAGCGATCGTACCCAGAATAATAAACGCAACATTGTAAAGAAGTGTGTTCCTGGTCATCATCCACGCATCGGAGGTCCGGAATAAAAACTCGAAGTTTTTGAGCCCTACCCAATCGCTTCCGAATATTCCTTTTGTAAAATCCATTTCCTTAAAGGCGATAAATACCCCGAACATCGGAATGTAATTGTTGATCAGCAAGTATAACAAACCGGGAGCCGCAATCAGCAGCAGCGGCACAGTATTGCTGGCTTTCTTCCTGTTTTTCTTTACCGGCTTTTCCATATTACTTCACCTTTTGCTCAGCAAGCCATTTGTCCAATTGCTCCTGCTTCTTCTGAACGATGGTTTGCGCTCCGGCATCATTAAGTGCTTTCACAAACTTGGGCAGGGTCGTTTCCGGATCCAATGCCCCGCAAATCAATCCGGGAATGTATTGGTTGACCACATTATTTACCGCGCTCAGCTCGGTTTTTACGGAAGACGGATCGAAGATGAATCCGAAGTACGGCGACCTCTTCGTTTCTTTGTTCTCTTTAAGTTTAAGATCGATATCCTTCCAATCCGTACCTTCAAGTTGATATTGGAGCGATTCGGAGCCGAGAATGCCGGAGGATAGTTGGGCGGTATAAGGTACGGTTGCCGCATCTTTTCCATCCGGATATTTCACATGATGATCGTCCACTTTTACATAATCCCGGCCTTCGATTCCATAAAGCATCGTATTTAACAGGTCCTCATCCGTAAAAGTCAAGTTCAAGAGCTTCATGGCAGCCTCAGGCACTTTCGTCGTGCTTGACATCATCCACACAACAAAGTCAACAGCTTGCGTATCGAAATAAAAAGGAGCAATTCGTTTCATGGCGACATTCTTGCCGGTCTGCGCGCTTAATGCTTTACCGGCTTCCATGCCGCTATAACCGCCCAGAGTGGAGAAGCCGCGTCCTGACGAAACTAAATCGGCATAATTGGTCGAGGTCGTAGCCGCATCTTTTTGCAAATAACCTTTATTGTACCAATCCCTCATCATGGCAACGCCGGTTTTAAACGCATCCGTTTCATAAAGATTGACCACTTTGCCGCTATTTCCGACAACGACGCCAACCCCGGACTCATCGGTTAGAAGATCGATATCATTCATTCCTCTTAACAGTCTGACCAGATTGGTATCGCTTGGATTTACATTAATGGGAGCAAAAGGAACGACATCGGGATGCTTTTTCATAACAGCGTCGAATATTTTCGGCAAATCGCCTACTGACTTGATATCGTCCGCTGTAAAACCGGTCTCTTTCAGCAGATCGGCGTTATATACAAAGTTCAGCGGGACCGACATCCCTTTATTGGCCGGAATTCCATACATATGCCCGTTCATCGTTGTCGCTTTCAGCAATCCTTCGCCGAAGTCTTTGTCCAGAATTGCCTTTGTTTCCTGGCCGTATTTATTGATTAAATCGTCCAGAGGGTAGAGCTGCTTTTTGGCGGCATACGTAGGGAATTGGCCCGGGCTGGTGAATAAATCCAACTGCTCTCCGCTTTGAAGCGCCAAATTTACTTTTTGTGCGTAGTCTGCCGGTCCGTACACTTTAAAGTCTACTTGCACATGAATCTTCTTGGTTGTAATTTTGTTGATCGCGTCGTTAATACTGCTCATATCGTCGGGAATTTTATTAAATGACGGCAGGGCTATAACAACCTTGTCAACCTTGCCGCTGCTCCCATCCGCCGGCGTGCCGGTGGATTCGGAGGATTGGCCGGTTCCGCCGGAGCATGCAGTCAACACGGTACCGAGAAGCGCTACAGACATCGCTGATGCTAAGATACTTTTTGTCTTTATCATATTTTGCAGCCTCCAGAAGTAATTTGTGAATACGATTACAGTTTAATCCTTATCCGTAGGTTTATCTTTCAAAAATCAGCGCTGTTTTTGCGAAAATCAGTGGTTTCACAAAAAGAAGAAGACCCTTTCGGCCTTCTTTGCATTACGGTTTATACTTGGTTCTAAAAGCATTCGGAGTTTCGCCGGTTATTTTTTTGAAAACCGTGGAGAAATAAGAGATACTGTCAAAACCAATTTCGACGGCAATCGTTCCGATGCTCTCGCCGCCTTGAATAAGCCGTTCTTTTGCAACAAGGATACGATACTCATTCAGGTATTCTTTGATCGATAATCCTGTCTCGGCTTTAAAAATTTTCGCGAGATAATCGGGCGACAAAAAGACGCTTGCCGCGACATCCTCGCGATTCAGCTCCTGATGATAATGATTGTGTATAAAAGCTTTCGCCTTCTCCACAACACTTTCGGACTGTTTCACTTCTCTTATATAATCGATTGTTTTATTCGTTGCGAATGCAGCCCATTTCATCATGTCCATGACACTATGTTCGGATTTCTGCAGCAATATTCCGGAGACGTTATCGGAAAACAGCTTATGCGCAAGTATTTTATTTTTATACAATAGTGAGTATACAAGCTGCATAAAATCCTGTTTGATGGAATGCAGGATGCCGGCATCAAGCTTATTACCCTCCGCCAACATTTCGAGATCTTTTTTTAGCTTGTTGACGATTTGTACCTTTTCGCCTTCGATAAATAATTGCTCAAATACGTTCACATCCAGCGTATAAGACTCATTCGTTTCATAGTCGAAGCGGTCTTCCTGGTAATGGACATCGCCTTTATAAATGATGTTATTTCTGTCCAAGACCTCCAATGCGGCTCTCGTTGCATGCAAGAAGTCAATCGATACTTTCTTGCTGATATAACAGGTCGCTGTGCAATGAAAATATTCCCGGCAATATCGGATTTGCCTGCGGCATCTCGCAGCAATCTCTTCCGGCGCACTGCTTCCGCTAATGATTGTCGCCATATAGTAACGGTCCTCTTGCTGATAATTGATCACTTGGCTAACATGCAAATTGTCCAGCATCGTTTCCGAGGTCAGATTGGCGAACGCATAGATGAAGGTGCTTTCATCCCAGCTTTCCTCAATATCCGATTTGCCGATGCTCGTCAGCACCAGAAAGTAACCGTATTCCAATTCCGGAGACAGGTCTCTCTTCCGAATTTCACCTTGAATCAAATCCAAGCGGGGGGAAATTTGGGCAAAAACAACATCCCTCCAAAAGCTTTGCTCGACAATTGATTTATTTTTTAGCCAACTGGCACCGAATTGGCTGTATTCTTGCAGCCGATTCTTCGCCCTCAGCGTGTTTACAGTTTTGGCGAGAGCCGATTCGACCTTGTTTTTGTCAAAAGGCTTGATTAAGTAAGCATCCGTATTGTAGGCAATTGCCGTCGATGCGAATTCAAAACTTTCATGACAAGTGAAGAAAATAAAGGCACAGTCATGACGGCTCTCCCTTACCCATTTAATCATGTCAAGTCCCGAACCCTTTGGCATTTCGATATCGCAAATAATGATATCCGGTTTATTGGCTTCAATGAGAACTTTGGCATCCGTAATATTATGCGCAGCAAATATGGCAGCAATTCCAAATGAACTCCAATCAATAAAGTCGCGCATGACCTCTACGGTCGGAATATCATCATCAATCAAAAGACACTTCAATGTTTTCCCTCCTGGACCTGAACCGCGGATGCCTGAGAAGGAAGCCATATTTCCACCCTCGCTCCCGACGGTTCGTTATTGGAAAGTTTTAATAATCCATCCCTTTTATACAGCAAACGCAGCGTTCTTTTAATATTGGAAATGCCGATTCTCTGCCCCGTATCATTGTCGCTCGTACCGGCGGCATTCACTTCATCTATGATCTCCACAGGAAACCCTTCCCCGTTATCTTCTATCGTAATTTTAATAAAATCCTCTTGGTGATAAGAATATGTTTCCACTTTAATAAATATCGACAAAATATCCCCGTAAACTAACGCATGCTTAAACGTATTCTCAATAAAGGTTTGTATAAGAAATTGCGGCAGCACACGCTGCTCCAAGTTTGGTTCGATATCGATCATGTGAAAGATGTGATTGGGAACCTTGATCTCTTGCATGCGAATGTAATTGGTCACGTGATCGATTTCTTCCCTTATGGTTACGTTCACCAAGCCTCCTTTGAACATATATCTTAAATAGTCCGACAAATAGTCGATCAGCCTGCGAATTTCTTCGCTTTTATTTTGATACGTAAGGCTGGAAACGGTCGTGATGACATTCAAGAAAAAATGGGGTTTTATTTGCATTTGAAGATACTTGAGCTCGGCTTTGTTCCGTTCCAGCTTCTCTTCATATGAATGGATCTTTAACTGCTTTATTTCTTGGATCATCGATGTGAACGAATGAAACAATTTGGCGAACTCGACGGACGTTTGATGCAGCGGCAGCCGGTAATCCCAGTTCCCCTTTTCCAGTTCCTTCGTTGCTTTGACAAGTTCAAGAACGGGCTTAATAATCTCGCGCGAAAGTGAAAATAATACAGCGGGAACAATAACTAAGGCAACAACCCCAAGAGAAACAATCACCCATTGGATAAAATCCAAACCGGACAATACGCTCTTGCGTTCTATCATATTCGAAAGCTTTCCGATCTCCGGCACATCCTCTGAAATGACGAAATATTTGCCGTCAAGCTTGTACGAAGTTTCACGGACATCCGGCAGCGAGCTCACATGAGAAAGGAATGGATCGGATAAGGCAAGCATGCTTCCGTTTTTATCGGTTAATACATAATGGTTTTGGGAATCTGAAGTCTTTCTCACGACATTCATGAGAGAGTCGGCTTTTACCGCCGCGCCGATCATAATGCCCGATACCTTGAAGCTGATGATTTCATAACTGATTCCGTTCAGCTGAACCGGGGACCACTCTCTCCCGATCGCCGTATTTCCCGCGAAGGTTTCACTTTTTAAGTAATCGGATACAGTTTGATTTTCATTGGAAAGTATGCTTTTACCGAACTGCACCAAAAAGAGGCGCTCACTAGGCTCCAAAATAAATAAAGCATCGATGCTTTCGTTATTTGACACTTTCGAGACCAATATATTTTTTAATCGCAAGGCGTCGAAGTATTTGCCGCTCTCATCTTTTTTCGAGTAGAGCATGACGTCGTCTATATGATTTTCGAACACTTCGTTTACATCTTTGGAAACGCTGTCCAAGCGATTTTGGATATTGTTCATGTGAATCCCCATCGTATATTTGGAGCTGTTCACTATATTCGTTTCCACTACATTGAAGGAATATATGTTGCTGATGATCAGAACCGCTACAAGTATCGCCAATATCAACGTAATTTGGAGTGAAAATTTGTAAACTAACGAAATCGGCTTTGTCCTCTTAAACATGGCAACCTTCCTTTTTAAAAGAACATTTTCAATTCTACAAATAAGTGAAGAGAGGCTTAAGCCTCCCTCCGCCAATAAAACTTAACGTTTAAAAGCTCTTGCCAGAGCATTCACATATCCGTGCCGGGCGCGTTGACTGATTTCCGCCTCCGGAACGACGTGCTCAAAGGCATGATAACACCCTGGATAAAGCTGAAATTCCACGTCGACGCCGGCTTGGGCAAGCCGCGTGACATACTCGATCGTCTCGTCGCGAAACGAATCAAGCTGGCCTACGCAAGTATACGCCGGAGGAAGACCGGCCAGGTTCGTCGCGCGGCTCGGCGCCGCATACGGGGAAATATCGCCATCGGCATGCTCGCCAAGATACATCTTCCAAGCCACCTGATTGTTAGCTCTGTTCCAAACAGCAGGATCTGTAATCTCGTAGCTGGAAGGCGTTATATTCCGATCGTCGATCATCGGGTATAACGGCATTTGGAAACAGATCGAAGGTCCTCCTTCATCACGGGCCAGCAGGGCCAATGCAGCGGTCAGCCCTCCGCCCGCGCTTCCTCCGCCAATCGCAATCCGCGACAAATCGATATTGAGCTCAGCCGCGGCGTTCGTCATCCACGTCAAAGCAGCGTAGCAGTCTTCAATCGCTGCCGGAAACGGGTGTTCGGGAGCAAGCCGATAATCAGGGGAAACGACAACACAGTTGGCGGTTGTTGCGAAGCATTCGCAGAGACTTTGTTCACCGTTAGGGTGGCCTAGCACATATCCTCCGCCATGAATCCATAGTAAAGCGGGCAGCTTCGTCCCATCTCTCTGGACGGGTTCGAAAATTTTGATCAGCATCTCTTGCCCGGCTGCGCCGGAAATCATACGGTCGGCGATTCGAACAAATTCGGACTTCAATGATTGCGGCAATGGGCTTTGCCTTACCTCCGCCAAATCATCGGGAAGCTGAAAATGAGGGAGTGACGTTAAAGACTGCCTGATTTCCGGCAGCACTTTGCTTTTGAAATCCATTCTTGCAAACCTCCATGATTTCTCTATTCCATAAAACTTACGTAGTGCTTCGTTCAATTAATGTGACGGGTAAAGAATTTACCATCGGCACCTTCTCGCCTTCGATTTGTTTGACAATCAAGTCGATCGTCAATTCGCTCATCTCTTGAATAGGCTGCCTGATGGTTGTAAGGCGCGGCGCCAATAAAGAAGCGACCCTCACGTCGTCATATCCGATAATTTTCATCTCTTTCGGAATTCTTTTATCTAATCGGCGACATGCTTGAATAACTATGGATGCGATCATATCGCTGCTGGCGAAGACCCCGTCTATTTCCGAATGCTCCTGCAGAAAACGGACAATTCGCTCCTCGCTTGGCCTATTGTCCAAGTCGTGTCCTTCCAAATTCAAAGCAAAGTGTTCGATCCCGGTATTCTGCAGTTCGTCGATAAATCCTTGATATCTCCCTCCGGCAAGTAAATCATTATGATGCTGGCCGCCAATTCCGCCTTGCATATAAGCCAGCTTTCGGCAGCCTTTGCCGATGAGCAGCCGCGATGCAAGCTTTCCGCCCAGCAAATTATCGGAGGTCACAACAGGAATATTGTCGTCGACAACCCGATCGAAAGCTACGATAGGAAGGTTCAGATTACGATAATGTTCGACATCCAAAACCATGCTGCCCATAACAATTGCATCCACTTGATTTTTTTTCAGCATGTCGATATACTTGCGTTCTTTCGACACATCGCGATTCGAATTGCACAGAATCATTTTATACCCGCGTTGGTCGGCATAAGATTCAAGGTAATGAGCCAATTCACCAAAAAAAGGATGAGCAACCGTAGGAATAATGAGGCCAATCATATTCGACTTTTTTCTGAACAAAGAACGAGCCATTTCATTCGGATGATAATTCAGCTCCTTCATCGCCTCATGTACTTTATCCAACGTCGCCTGACTGATATATCCCCGGTTATTAAGCACACGGGAAACCGTAGTCACGGAAACCCCCGCTTTTTCCGCTACATCATCGATTTTGGGCATAGCTTGTGACCACCTGACTTTTTTAAGACCATTATACGCTTAATCTACAATTATTTCAGCCGCTGCAAGTCAGCGTCCCCTGTACTGCGGCCTTTATTTCAAGGCTCCTTCCGTAATCCCTTTGATGATTTGATTTTGCACAAAAAGATATAAAACCAGCACGGGAATAATCGTCATCATTAATCCCGCCATCAAAGGCGCGTAATCAACCGAATAAGAAGAGAAGAAAGTAAACGTAGACAGAGGCAATGTCCTTTGATCCGGCGATAGCAAAACCAGGCTGGGCAGCAAATAATCATTCCAGATCCAGAGCACATCCAGGACAATGAGCGTCACGAAAACCGGCTTCAACAAAGGCAGCACAATCTGGAAAAAAGTTCGCAGCCTCGAGCTCCCCTCGATAAAAGCCGATTCTTCCAATTCGTAAGGAATCCCTTTGATAAACCCATGAAAGGTAAATACGCCGAAGGGAACCCCGAACCCCAAATACAAAAACAGCAGCGTTGCCTTCATATTTAGCAGATCCAGCTTTCCGTACAGCATGACCAGAGGAATCATGATCACCTGGAACGGAAGCGCCATGGAGCCGAGCATAATGAAAAATAGGACGGCATTCAGTTTCCACTTATAACGAACAAACAAATATCCGGTCATGGACGAGAAAATAACAATAATGAAAACAGCAACGATCGTAATGAACAGCGAGTTAGAGAGCCCTTGCATGAATTTCATGTTGTTAAATGCATGGGTGTAGTTCTCAAAATGAATACTGCCGGGAATCGATAACGGATCTTCGATAAACTGCTGCGTTTTTTTGAAAGAGTTCATGACGACCAGCAAAAAGGGAATTAAAAATACAAATAAACACACATACAGAATGACGGATTTGATCATTGTTGCGGACTGTCGAACAGCCATTACGATTCGACCTCCAATTTCTTGAGCAGGTAAGATTGAGTAAGCGCAACCAGGGCTACGACGGCAAACAAGACAACCGCTTCCGCCTGTCCGATTCCGTATTGATTGGACAAGAAAGCTTTTTGCACGATATGATAAGAGGCTAATTCGGTCGAATTAAACGGCCCGCCTTTCGTTAAGGCAAGGTTGATATCGTAAGTTAAAAATGAGCGGGAGATGGAAATAAAAATACATATGACGATAGCCGGGATCGAAAGCGGCAATATGATTCTGCGAAGTCTTGAGTAACCGTTCGCCCCATCTATGCTGGCAGCTTCCAACACATCGTTGGGCACGCCCGAGAATCCGGCAATATAAATGATCATGAGATAACCGATTAATTGCCAAGCCGTTGCGATGACGAGCGCCCAAAATGCGGTATCCGTATCCGTTAACCACGACGATTTAAACAATGCCCATCCGTACTTATTCCCTATATATGGCATGATCTGCGAGAATAGAGTCTGCCATAAATATCCCAGTACGATTCCGCCAATTAAGTTCGGAGTGAAAAAGCCCGTTCGAAGCCATTGTTCTCCTTTCACCCCGCTGGTCAACATCAATGCTATAAAGAAAGCTGCCACATTGGAGATGAGTACCGTAAGCAATACATATTTAATGGTAAACCACAATTGGGCGAGAAAAACTTTATCATGAACAACTTTTGAGTAATTAGACAAGCCAACGAATGAAATGTTAGCCGTTCGAACATCCCAATTCGTAAACGTCAGGTATACTCCAACCAGGAACGGGATCAAGACAACTGCAGCAAATGCCAATACGGCGGGGGCCCCGAACAGCATAAAAGTCCCCGCATTCCTAATATAAATTTTGCTTCTCATATCGCCGCACCCTTTACTTCCCTGCATTGGACTTCCAATAATCCTGAACCTCTGATGCGAGACCTTTTCGGTCTATCTTTCCTGCCAAATATTTTTGCATGGAAGCCCCGGTTTTGGACCACCAGTCTTGCGGCAAATAATTGATGACTCCGATATTAAGCACTTTCCCTTGATCGACGTATTTGGCTACTGCATCGGAAATTACGTTTGTGCTTTTCACCTTTACATCCTTATAAGGCATGGATAAGCCCATTTTGGCCACAATCGCACTTTGTCCCTGCTCACTTGTAAGCATCCATTCGATAAATGCTTTGGCCGCTGCCTGCTGCTCCGGAGTGGATCCGGATTTATCAATGGCGAACAGCTTCGGTTCCGTATATGCGACCTGAGTGTTGCCGTAGTCGGCCGGATTGTTGCTAACCGGTACCGGAAGGATGCCGAATTCTTTATCCCTTCCTTCAAGAGTGCCAATTACAGCCCAAGTCCAATCTCCCATAAAATAAAATGCCGCGTTGCCTTTGGCGAAATCTGTGCTGTCTTTACTGTAATCTGCGACAAGCGGGTCATTTTTTCTGGCATTGTATTTCTTTAATAAGTCGAATGTGTCCATCAGGCCGGTGAATTGCTGATTGTCCGCCAAATTGGCTTTGCCATTTTTCAAATCTTCTACAAACTTGCGATTCTCCTCCACTTTCGGCGATTGCAAAGAATAGGCCAGTCCCAAATAATGCGCGCCTAAGGACCAATCCGCCCCGTGAATCATCACAGGCGCTTTGCCGGCAGCTTCAATTTTCCTGAACAGCGCCTCCAGATCGTTACGGGTTTTGATGGATGCCGGATCGAAGGCCCCCCCGATTGATTCCTCAACTACCCGTTTGTTATACAATAAGCCATAGCCTTGAGCTGTCCATGGAATGCCCAAGAATTTGCCGTCCAGCAAAGCGCCGTCAACCGCCCCGGGCTTCGTCAGTTTCTCATATTTCGCTTTCTCCGTCTCTAGATCCATGAACTTGTCCTTATACTGGAGAATCGTTCCCGGGTCAAGATTGGCTATTGTGGCCGGATTGCCGGATGCCAGCAGGGATTGGAATTTCTCCAACTGCGCGCCTCCAATTGGCGTTGGAATCAATTCAACGGTTACATTAGGGTTCTGCTCGTGATAAATTTTAAAAAGGTCCTCGAACACGTTGTTTACTTCTGCTGAAGTATTAAAAAAAGTAAGCTTGACGCCTTTTGCCTGTTGACCGGCTCCCGGCGAGGAGCTTGAGGCATTGTTCTGGGAACATGCCGCTAATGTGGAAAGCAACAAGATCGAACCCATTCCCGCAGCAACACTCTTCATAATTTTCAAATCCGTTTCCCCCTCAAGTGTAATTGAATGCGCTATCATTTTTATGATAATCGGTTGACATATCGTGTGTCAACCGGTTGTCACAAACTTTTCCGATCTATGTATCTTGGGGAGATAATGACCATTTTTTATTTGAATCTAATTACAAAAATCAAAAATGTTGGTATAAATATAAATAAACCCTACGCTCATTTTAGCCGCAGGGCTTATTTTTATAACATTTTTATCCTAGAAGACTTGTTGAGCTGCTTGAAGATTGAAGGGATCGTTCTTACTGTGACGGAGTAAATTTGATCCAATCATAGACTGCTTTTGCCCTATTTCCGTTGTAGTGACCTGCCCATTCGTCAACCCCATTCGTATTCCAGAGGTTTGTCATGATCTTGCCCGGATGGGATGGAATATTGTTCGTCGCAGTTGCTTTAAGGACGCCGTCCACATACCACTTAATATAGCCTGGTTGCCAGTCGAAAGCGTATGTGTGGAAACCTTGGGAGGCATCGAATCCCAAGTCTGCCAAGATCTCATGATGACCGACACCATTCGTATAATAGTTAAACTGCACTTTATTGGTTTTATTCCCCAAAAATTCAATATCAATCTCATCCCACGGCGCATTGAAAGACGGTCCGGTATAAGTGAAGAAAGAAGAAATCACACCGGAGACTGCAGCCGGTTTCATCGAAACTTCATACAGACCATAGCCATAATAGCTATTCGACTTGTACTCCCCGCATGCATATGGAGGATTTGCCCCCTGAACATCATTTGTGATCGATAGTTCCATCTTACCAGCGGAAAAATTCACATTGCCTGCCCGCCAATTGCAATTGAAAACAGAATCTCCATTTTTGTATCCGTTCGACTTCGTCCAAATAGACTGGTTATAACCGTCAAGAGGTTCCCATAAGACTTGACCGGCATCAGCCTTTACAGCCGGAATGAGGATTAAAACCGGAACAACTGAAAGTGCAAATCGGGTTAGAAACTTTTTCCACATACAAAAAAACACCACCTTAATTTAGATTTAATATGAATCGGGAACACTAAGAGCTTCATTCCCCCTTCTAGTAGTAAGACACTCCAATAAAAGCGCTTACATTCAACTTTATTGTTACTATAGCATGAATGAAATTGCCCCGAAATAACATTAAACCAATATTCATACCAATATATTAACCTATATATGCAAAACATTTCCTTATTGAATTAATTATTCCAAAATGCAAAAATAAGGAGACCGCTGCGTAAGCGGCCCTTCTTATTCCATTTATTTTGCTCTTTGACCGCGATACCAATCGTTAACTTCTTGAGAAATCTTATCTCCCCCGTAAGCGAACCACTTGTTTACAAATAAATCAAAGTCGCTTTCAGGAGCATCGTTGAACAGGATTTCTTGGAAAGTCCGCTGTTCAAGCTTTTGAAGAAGTTCCCATTTTGTTTTCATAGTTGGAGTAGGCGGCCCTGTAAACGCTTCTTTCTTGGAAGCTTCTGCCGGAGAGAACAATACGGGCGCGATTTCCTTTGGAATGGCATCCATGACTTTGGACGGAATACGCGCTCCATCAAAGGTCAACGTATAGGATGCCACTCTAACGGCTCCTCCCGGGATTAATGCGTGCTCCATTGCCGAAGGGACTCCATCAACTATCGTCCAATCGTAGTCCTGCGCAAGCCCATGTGCAAATTCGCCTGTTGAAGTGGCATAATAATCAAACAAGTAGTTTTGGTACTTGAAGAAAATTTCGGGATCTTTCATCTTTTTATTAATAAGCACGGCCCCGTTAACGGGCAGCGTCCCTCTTCTCCCAACAAAACCTTTCGGACCGCTGGGAATGGGTATCGCTTTAATCACAGCTTTGGAGTCGTTCTTCAGCAGATCGGATAACGGCCATCCCGACATCCAATAAGGACCTGCGATAATGCCCGCCTTGCCGGCAATGAATAAATCCGCCGCTTTCGTCTCGTTGTACCATTCGCTTTCTTTTGAAACATAACCTTGTTGGATCCATCTTTTCAACAACTGCAATGCATCCTTGGCGCCGGGCTGGACTGATCCATACTTTAGATTACCGTCTTCCGCCCGATTCCATTGCTTGGGTATTGTCCCAAATGCGCCGAAAATCCAGCTGGAATCAGCCATCCACGTGCTGGGGCCGTTTCTTAATCCAATCGATAGGCCGAATGTATCATCCTTTCCGTTTCCGTCGGGGTCCTTATACGTGAACGCTCCCATCACACTTTCAAGCTCTTCTATCGTTCCAGGAACCGGCAGGTGCAGCTTATCTAACCAATCCTGACGAATCCAGAATACCGGATCTGTCGTATACCGATAGTCAAGGATTGGAATCGCATATTTTTTCCCATCGCGCATAAAGAAATCCCATACCGAAGGGTCCTCCTGCATGGCGCTTTTCCAGACAGGTGAGGCGTATTTGTCGAATAAATCACCGGTTTCCATGAATTGTCCCGAGTCGATTAATTCTTGTATCACATCCCGATCCCTTGTGGCAACAATATCCGGCATATTGCCTTTAGCCAGCTCTATTCGCAGTTTGTTGGCGTAAGCCCCGTTGGAATCGGGAATCGTCCAGAGATACCGGATTCGGATACCCAAACGTTCTTCAGCCCATTTGGTATGTACATTTTTCTCCAAATTCTCGCCATTTTTAAATTTCATGTCGGGGTTTATCGAGCCAACCGTGTACATGGTTACCGGGGGGACATATTTTCCCAGTATCGCGTCGTAATGTGCCGTCTCTTGCGTAAGAGAGGAACCGGCGTGTTCTTTATGGTTTGTTTCCATGCATCCGGAGCAAATGATCAGCACCATTACCATCAGTATTTTTCCCCATATCTTTCCCATCAGGAGGCCTGCCTTTCCGAACAGCTTCGTACTAAATGTATCTTATCACAAATTTTAAAGTCAACTATGGTATAATTTCACTAAGAAAAACAATTGGGAAGTAAAGGATGGGTCCGTTGCGAGTGCGCGCTAATCTTTTCGTCAAAATAACTGGATTCCTATTCGCGATCATATCGGTAACATTATTGCTATATGGATTATCCTACCAAAAGGATGTTGACGTCATCACCGAACAAATCAAAACTTCGGATTTGAATCATTTAGACTTTTTCACCAAACAAATGGACAATAACATCAATCAGTTAGCCGGTTTGGTTTATACCTTGCAACGCGATCCGACCATTCGCGAATATGAACATATCCAAGATCTCAATCATCTTATTGACCCTAACAAAACCACGCTGACAGTTCTGGAAAAGTTGGCTCTGCAAACCAGTTCAAGCACGTGGGAGAATCAGATTACAATTTACAATATACAAAAACGCGAGGCCCTGTCTTCAGATGCTTCGGCTGTTTTCGAAGAGTCTCTGCTTAAGAAGCCACTGCTCAAAGGCTGGAATTATGAGATGAAAAATGCGGATGGCGGATTTCACTTGCTGCTCGCGGATCCTGTCGACTTTGCAGAAACGCCGGAATTGTCGAATATGATCATTGAAGTCCGTTTTCCAGTATCCAATTTGCAAAAAATGATCGGGGAATATCAGTATTTCGGCGATACTTTCCTGTACCATCCAAAATTCGGGCTTATACGAAATCAGAATTTGGACACAAAGCTGGCAACCGGGATTATTGACAATCTGCAGAACATTTATGCTGAGCAGCAGTTTTCAACCATCGTCTATCTGGAAGGCAAGCAATATCTGGTCAGTATGATTCGTTCATCGTCGTTAGGATGGCATATGGTTCATTATTCGCCGCTTGAACAAATTTTACATCCAATTAGAACCAGCAGGCTTTCATTTATTACCGCTTCTTTCGTATTGCTTGCCCTCAGCACTTTGTTCTCTCTAAACTTGTTCCGTCAGGTACAGCGCCCAATTGGCATTCTGCTCAGAGCGGTAAACAAGATGAAGGAAGGTTATTGGTCCACGCGAATCCGGACGAAAGCAAATAACGAATTCTCCATGTTGAATCAAGGGTTTAACGAAATGGCCCAGAAGGTTCAGGAACTGATCGAACGTGTCTATCTCGAACAACTACGGGCCAAGGATGCTTATCTGAAGCAATTGCAAGCACAAATTAATCCGCATTTTCTCTATAACTGCCTTTTTTTCATGAAAAGCAAGGCAAGAGTAGGCGATACGGACTCCGTTGAAGCGATGGCGCTTAACCTTGGCGAGTATTATCGCTACATAACGCGAATGGATCATTCATTGACAACGATCGGACAAGAAATGAAGCTGGTGGAAAGCTATTTATCGATTCAAAATCTGCGCAAACAACGTATCGATTATTCCATAAGCATCACGGACGTTTTGCTTGCGGAGCCCATTCCCAAATTGTTAATCCAGCCCATCGTTGAGAACAGCATTATCCATGGGATCGAAAAGAAATTGGGTGGCGGCCGGATCATCATCTATGGAGAAACGAAAGATGACACACTGATCATTTCAGTCGAAGACAATGGAGCGGGAATGGATCCCCGCCAAATGGATGAGCTCTACGCCGTACTAGACACGCCAATCCGCGAGGATGGCGGATGCGGGCTTTGGAACGTTCAGCAGCGTTTGAAACACCAGTATGGCGACTTGTCCGGTTTGCACATTGAACCTTCCCAGCTTGGGGGAGTCAAAGTCACACTTCGCATCCAGAAGAAAGGACTCAATCATGTTACAAATACTACTCGTTGACGATGAACCTTATGTTGTAGATGACTTGTCTGTCACAATCCCTTGGGGGGAGTTGCAGTTTGAACAAGTCCACAAAGCCTACTCAGGACAAGAAGCGTTAGAAATCCTTAGACACAATCCTATCGATATCGTTATCACGGATATCAGCATGCCCGAGATGTCCGGCCTGCAGCTGATCGAAGAAATTCGCAGCGGGTGGAAACATATCAAATGCGTGCTGCTTACCGGTTATGCGGAATTTGAATATGCCAAGAAAGCTATCCAGCACCAAGCAAGCGCTTATTTGCTAAAGCCGATCGGGGATGAGCAATTGATCGAAGTGCTTCGGCAGCTGCATCTTGAGATTCAACGTGAATGGGAGACATTAGCTTCCTTCCAGAATACGATGCAGACGTTTCGAGAGCATCTTCCTTTGCTGCGAGACCGGCTGCTTAATGAACTTCTACAAGGACGACGGTTCTCGAACGACCAACTTGCCGAACAAATTCAGAAGTATCAGCTCCCCCCACTGATCGATGAACGCGTCGCGCTTATGATCGTGCGGCTTGAAGATTATTTTCAAAAGCAGGACATGAATAGCATCCATCTGTTCGAGTATGCCATTGTCAACATTGCAAATGAATTGTTCCATGAACAGTTCGACATCTGGTCATGTAAAGATGTACATGAGTATTTGGTCTTTTTGCTCAAGCCGAAATCACCGGATGTCCATACCCATTCCATCACTCAAACCGCCTTTCAATTGCAAAAGAACATTAATTTATATCTTAAAGGCGCCGTTTCCATCACGACAACGGACTGGGGGAAATTCCCATACGAAATGCGCGGGCTTTACCAATCTGCGGTCTCCTTAATCAGGCGGAGAATCGGACAAGATACCGGGGTTTTCCTGACCGTGGATCAGCAATCCGGCAATAGGGACATCCAAATTATGCAATCGCTATATGAACCTCCGACCTTCTTTCATTTGTTCGAAGCGAACCGCTGGGATGCCATTGAAGAAAAGCTTCACACTGTTTTTCATGAGTTAAAAAACAGCGGAACGCAGTCTCAGGAGCACATCGAAGAGACCAGACATTATCTGAAAACGGCATTTTATTATATTGCCCATAAAAACAACAAGTTGCTGGGGGATATCATCGGCTCCATCATGGATGAGGCCAGAAAGTTCCACTCGCCCGATATGCTGAAGAATTGGGCTATGAATGCCGTAGGACAATTAAGAGCCTATTTTGATCTGGAGCACCAGGATCAGCGTGCCATTCTTATTAACGGAGTACATGACTTTGTAGATCAGAATATCGGTTATGTTTCCCTTCAGTCCATTGCAGACCATGTACACTTACATCCTGTCTATCTCTCTAAAATTTATAAATCCGAAACCGGAAAAAGCATCAGTGATTATTTGTTTCAGGTTAAAATGGAAAAAGCAGCACATTTATTAACCAATAGCCAGCTTAAAATTTATGAGATTTCATCCATGCTCGGTTACTCGACTGCACACTATTTTATAAAGCTGTTCAAAGAATACAGTCAAATGACTCCCCAGGAGTTCAGGGACCGGTCAAACTGAGCGATTTTGAAAATTCAAAGAACGGAGCATCGTTAAGACGCTCCGCGTTTTTTTGTAACGACAAACTCCATCATTTGATAGAAGACCTTAATCTACAAATCAAAGCCGTTTTGACGAATAACTTCCTTATACCAGTAAAAACTGTTCTTTGGCGTGCGGGTTAACGTTTGAAAATCGACATGTACGAGTCCAAATCGTTTGCCGTATCCTTCCGCCCATTCAAAATTATCCAGCAATGACCAGGTAAGATAACCGATCAGATTCACGCCGCTCTCCAAACAACGATTTACCTGGATCAAATGCTGCTTTAAATATTCAATTCTCCTCGTATCGTTTACGTGCCCTTCCTCTACCTCATCGTTATAACAAGCGCCATTTTCTGTAATCAGCAGCGGGATATTCCCATACCTTTGCGTAATATAACACAGCACACTGTAAAACCCATCGGGATAAATAAACCAGTCAAAATCCGTCTTGGCATACCCGGTATCGATATCCTCATAGTCGAATAAACCTTCGTCCTGCTTATATCGGCCTACGTTCCCCGTATAATAATTAATGCCTATAAAATCTATCGGATAGCGGATAACTTGCATATCGTCATCCTCGATCTCCAATTTGACTCCCTTTGCCGCAAACCAATCGAGCATAAATTGCGGATACGTTCCTAATAAAACAGGGTCCATGAACCATTCCAGAAAGTAGGCAACGCCTCTTCGGCATGCATCCGCATCTTCCTTGCGGTTGGAATATGGCTCCAACCACGTCACATTAGGGGCATAACCTATTTGGCCTTCGATTCCCAGTTCTCTGAAACGTTTCACGGTTCGGCCATGAGCGATCAGGAGATGATGTGAAATCGTAACGGCGAGCTGCAAGTCCCGATTCCCCGGCGCGTGAATACCCACATAGTTGGAGAGAAATGAAATGCACCATGGTTCGTTTACAGTTATCCAGTACTTGATTCTCCCTGCAAATTTGCGGAAAATGATTTCCGAATAGGCAACAAACGCATCAATTGTACCTCTGTTCTCCCATCCGCCACGATCCTGCAACGTTTGCGGCAAATCCCAATGATATAACGTACAAACGGGCTCGATTCCGGCCGCTAAAAGTTCATCAACCAGATTTGAATAATATTCGAGACCTTTCAAATTGAGCTCTCCGGTGCCATCAGGCAATATCCTGGGCCAAGCAATAGAGAACCGATACATCGTAATTCCCAAGTCTTTCATAATTGCGATATCTTCTTTGTAACGATTGTAGCTATCGCATGCGACATCGCCATTATCGCCATTCTTTACATTTCCGGCCGTGTGTGAAAATGTGTCCCATATAGAAGCCCCTCGCCCGTCATCCTTCCAGGTTCCTTCTATTTGATAAGCGGCAGTCGCCGCTCCCCAATGGAAATTTTGCGGGAATCGTATTTGTGCCATTGATCATTCTCCTTTCTTTATATCGATCATGATTTATTAGTTGAAATTCTAAATTGTTGCAATACATCTTTCAGCGTTCCGGACAGCAATTCCATTTGGCTCGAATAAACAACTAATTTTTCACTTATCTGGAATTGCTCGCGTGAAAGATATGTTACCTGCAAATCAAGCTTTTGAGCCGCTTGAATAACCGTTTGATGGGCAGCCGTGGCCACTTTGTCTTTGATAATATTTTCAGAAACTTTGTAGGAAAGCGTTCCAAGCACACTGACCAAAATGACGATACTAAAGAAAATGATAGCTGCCAATTTCCAGCCGACACGTTTCTTGATAAATCCGGGAATCAAGTGAACGAAGGGTACAACGAAGCGCTTTTTCATCGGGACTACCGTCCTTCTTCAATCAAGGTTTGACCGTCAAGATTTAACTGCTCCCGTCATGGCGCCTTCAATAATGTACCGCTGCAAGAAAATATACAGGATGATCATCGGACTTGCCACGATGACGAGGGCCGCGGCCAATAAAGTCCATTGGTTGCTGAATTGGCCATAGAACTTGAATAAGCCCAGTACAATTGGAAATAGCTTCTTATCGGAAAGATATATGGTCGCCCCAATCACGTTGTTCCAAACCCCTATTGCCTGCAAAATCGCGCTTGTCGCCAATACAGGTTTTATTAGAGGCATAATTATCGTCATCACATATCTGGAATAGCTGCAGCCATCGATGCTGGCCGCTTCATCCAATTCTCTTGGGACCGCTTTTATGTAGCCCGTCATGAGCATAAATCCAAGACCGATCCCTGTGTTCACCAAAATATATCCGATTCTAGTATTATACAAGCCTAACCAATGGATCAAATTCCACTGCGGAATCATATTGTTCGGCAAAAAAATCGCGATCATAAAAAATACGTACACAAAGCTGCTCCATTTGATATAACTGCGGGATACGGGAAAAGCAGCCAGAGCGGAAATCAGAACTGACGCCCCGACCGATACCCCGGTATAAAGTAAACTGTTCCAAATGTACGTGCTAAAATTGCCCTGTTTCCATGCATTCACATAGTTTTCAGGTTGGAACTGCTTGACGATGCCTACCGGGTCCACAATGAATTCGACGTCCGGCTTAAAGGAAACATTAAACAGATATAAAAGGGGATACAGGTAAAGTATCACCATGATCAGCATGATGAGATAGCCGAGAGGTCTAGGCACCAAATACATCTTCATTACAACTGCACCTCTCTTCGCCGTAAATAATATTGAGCAATTACTGCTATGACCAGGACAATGCCGAATTGAATAACAGCAACCGCCGAAGCAAATCCTTGTCGAAGTCCTAAAGCACCCGGCGTACCTCCGAATGCGGCACGATATATTTCATAACCAAGTACACTTGTGTTGAAGTTGCCTTGAGTCAGAACAAAAACTACGTCATAGGTTTGCAGCGATCCAATAATGGCCAAAAGTAAATTGACTGTGGCCGTCGAAGCCAGCATTGGCCAAGTGATATGAACAAACGATTGCCATGCTCTGGCGCCATCAATATGACCCGCTTCATAAAGATCGCCCGGGATTGCCTGCAAGCCGGCAAGAAAGATGACCACCGTATATCCCAACGAGCCCCAAATTTGTATAAAGATAACGATGTAGAACGCCAAATCGTAGGAGCCCAAAAAAGTTGAAGAGCCACCGAATATCCCCAACAGCTTCTGAACCGGGCCATCCATCGGATTAAACATGAGCGACCAAATCAATCCGAAGACGGTTACGCCCAACACGACCGGCATAAAAATCAGCGATCTGTAAAACAAATGGCCTTTCAATTTCGAATTAATGATGATAGCGAGAAGAAGCCCGATAGCTGTCTGCACGATCGTGACAGCCAAAGAAAAAATGACAGTTCTCTTGACCGAAGCCAAATAAGCCGCCGTTCTGCCTGAATGAAAAAACTCTTTATAATTATCAAAACCAATAAAGTGCCACTTCACTCCTGCAACCCCTGAAATATCGGTAAATGAATATAAAATGCTAACCATTGAGGGTCCGAAAGAAAATGCAATGTAAATGATTAATGCCGGCAACAGGAATCCGTAAGGAGTCCATCTATGCCACTTTTTACCGAATGGATACATCTCCAGCAACTCCTGTCCAGTGAAAAATGGGGGTAGGCGCATAAGCAGGACTACCCCCAAGTCTTTGTCTTCAATTATTTAGCGTTTTTCATTTCGACTTCCCACTCTTTTTGCATCTTCTGCATAACTTCTTCAGGAGTTTCCTTGCCTGCCGGCTTCAGAAACTGAACAGGCGTCGGGCTGCCCGTGTAATCGCCGGCTCCTTGCGGCGCTTGCCAGATAACATCCATGGCCAGCTTCAAACCGCTTGCAAGCGGAGCAACTTCCTGCATAAACGAATTCGTGAATTTGACATTTGGCTGAGTAGGCAAGAAACCAACTGTATTAATAAATTCGTTATAGATATCCGGTTGAGAGATAAATTCGAGATACTTTAATGCGGCTTCTTTATTGGCCGATTTTGCAGCGACTAATAGAGACATGTCATATTTACCGAAGAAATTTTTATTATTCTCCGCTTTATCGCTGGCAGGCATCGGGAAGTATCCAAATTTCAGATTCGGATTCGCTTTCTCGATGGCGCCCGAATTCCAGATCCCATCAGGCATCATAGCCGCTTTACCGGTTGCAAACCGTCCGACGACCGAAGCATAATCGATGCCCATAAAGTCTTTCTCGGTGTTGTCCAACATTTGTTGATATTTGGTGAATACTTCCGAGAATACCGGATCGGTAAACTTAGCTTCCCCAGACCATAACTTCTTGTCCAATTGCTCGACATTAGGCTCAATAGCCTGAATGAATCCGTTAGCCACCATTCCGAGCGGCCATACATCTTTGCCGGCAAGGGTAAACGGAGCAACTCCGCTGTCTTTCAGCTTCTTAGAGACGTCCATCATCTCCGGCCAAGTCGTCGGTACCTTCAAACCGTTTTTCTCAAACAATTCCTTGTTGTAAAATACGCCTGTGTAAGTAACGGTCCCAATATCAATGCCCCAAACTTTATCCTTATAAGTGGTTGCATTCTTTAGCGCTTCCGGGAAATAATTATTCAAATACGGTTTGCCCGTCAAATCCTCAATCAAACCGGCATCGATGTATTGCTGCAGCGGAGGAACGGCTGCGCCTTTATGCCAATCTTTTTTCGGGTTGATCGCGAAACTCGTAATGATATCCGCATCATTGGCATTTAAGCGGGTTTGCAGTAATGTCTGATAGGCAGCGTCCGGTTTGGATGTATCTAAAGTGATCGTAATATTCGGATATTTCGCATGAAACTTTTCGTTGACTTTCGTCAAAGCCGCAATGTTTGTCGGCTGTTCCCACGTAGCCAGTTTCAACGTGATCGGTTTTTCCCCTTTTCCTTCAGAGGTGGAACTTTGATTTGATTTACTGTCAGTTGTTGCCGTATTACCACCGCAAGCTGTGAAAACAAGTGCCATAGAACAGGTAGTCAATACTGTTAATCCTTTTTTACCAAGCAGACGCATGGAAATCCCCCTAAATAAGTGAGTAGTAAGTAACCGGTACCGTTGTTACATCTTTATTATAGATTTGAAAGAACAGGCCTTAAATAACAAATCGACAGCATCGATAACAAAAAAACAACATCCGACTATTTTCTAACAAAAACGGAGAGAGCCTCCGGATTGGCAATGAACAAGCATTTGCGCAACCTTCCGACTCTCTCGCGTTTCTTTCGAAGTTAAGGGGCAATCGTACCATCGTTGGCTAAGAAAATGTCGTCGATATATACGCTCAAGTTACCGGCATTGCCTCCGGCAATATCGCCAAGCTCGAAGCTTACCCGTCCTTTGTCCGTAGTATCCTTGTCATCAACAAAAGTAAACGTATAGGTCTGATCGGCCGTGCCCAAATCAATAATTTTACTGCCATAGCCATGCCATTCGTAGTTGTGTGCAGCATCAGACCAACCGATACTAATGTTCATCTTGCGCGGTATTGTCGAATGCGCCTTGAACGTCAGCGTGTATTGGTTGCCTTTCTTATAGCCGATTCCCTCGTAGTAAACCTGGCGATGCCATGATTCTGTTCCGGCAGTACCGACATCTACCTTAAGTGCCCCATTGTCATTCGAGATGGCAAGCTGACCGCTATCTTGCGAGAATGTTGTCCAGCCCGGTATACCGGAGGAGAAATCGCCATTCGGGATCAAATTCGCTTTTTGAGACATAATCTGTACCAGAGAAACATTGTCCAGGTAAACGGAATGAGAGACAGAAATATCGCCGAGCTTGCCTAAACTGAACTGAAACACAGAATCCGGATCATCGGCTGTCATTGTGAATACTTTCTCGAAATGCCGTTTATAGGTGGCCAGACTAACGGTTTGTTCCATATAATTCGTATACGGCGCTCCGTTAAGCTGCGCCACTCCCTTAATATCCCGCGGAACTGAGGCTGAAGCGTCGAAGCTTAAGCGATATGTTTTTCCGTTCATAAGCGCTTTGTTAACGGCTTGTTTGACCTGGACATCCCAATCGTTCGCGCCCGGTCCGCCGATGTTCACGCTTAATTCCCCGTTGGCCGCGGACATTGTGGAAGCTTGCACGCCCGGGTCTGCAGAATTTTTCAGCAGTGTCCATCCATTTGTATCCTTACTGCCGAAATCCCCGTTTTGGATCATTTCCCGGGATAAGTCGATCCATACGGTGTCATAATCCTGCCCGGTCAAACGCAAGTAATAGGTTCCTGCTTGCAGATCAAACGGTTCGATATAAATCGTTTTATACGCTTGTCCGCCTTCAGCATGGCCAACGGCAACCGTAGCTGTTTTCACTGCTTGCAGGGACTCGTCCAGAACCGTAAAATTCAATACGGAGTCGTCTTTGGCGCTTGAGACCCTCACCGAAGGCACGTAACGTCCTGGCTGCGCGATGCTGATTTTGTAATCCGCATAATTGCCCGGGGACATCCCTGTAACTTCTTTGCCGCCCTCCCCGCTTGCAATCAACGTTGTCCCTTGCATTTCCCAATACTGGTCTGCCGGGATATGAGCATAATCATTCACTGTAGAAGGATTGTTACGTTTAATCAAACGTACATTATCCAATACAAATGTTCCCTTGTCGCCGCCTAACAGAAATTTCAAGGTAGAATCAGCGTTTGTATCATTGACTGTAAAATGCTTGGTATAAGTAGTTATGGTATTCGTCAGATTCACGGCCGGCTCGCCCGTGAAGGTTACACCGCCGCTCGCTCCCGTATCGAGTCCGATCCCAATCGAACGGTTGTGATCTGCCTTAGCATCAAACGTTAACGTATACGCAGCTCCTTTGGACAGCACAAGTCCCGCTTGCGACAGTACTACACTATCCGGAGAAGTGCCGCCATTTGCCGTAATGACCGATAGCTTGCGATCCATCATGTAGGTTGAAGCCACAATATCGTTGCTGACTGAAGCCGCTGCACTTGCTCCCGAAGAGTTTGCAAGATTCCAGAACGCCATTCTGCCCATGCCTTGATCGAATCCGCCGTTAAATATCAGATTGCCGTCGTTAAGAGGCTTCCTTTCCTCTTGCGGTTCCGGTATCCACGGAATCTCGACCACCTTTACGTTTGTAAAATAAACGCTCGCTGTAGATGTCTTGCCGAGATTGAATTCAAAACGGGCGTTATTATCGGTCTTACCCTTCATATTGAAGGAGTAACGGTAGGTATCCCATTGATCGGTGAGCTGTTTGGTAACCTCCCCCGAATAAGCCGTCCAACTTCCCTGATATTGCGTCAGCTTGGACATGACCGAACGAGGCGCATCGGCCTTGGCGTCAAACGTCACCTCATATGCTTTCCCTTTTTCCAGCATGAGAGGCATTTGCGTAAGTTGAATCGAATAAAGCTGGTCGCCTGCATTCGTGACTTCGACTTTTGCTGCTTTCCCCTTTACAGGATCTTCGACGATACTGACATTTCCGTCTCCATTGACGTTCTTAAGCAGCTGCCACATAAGCGGAACGCCGCTTTTATCAGTACCCCCATCGAATTTATTGTTCCAAATTTGATTTCCGTCCGGCATAGGAGCGCGCTGAGGCGTATGGTTGCCGGAGGAATCAGGACGCTTGCCGGTCACGTCGGGCAATTTGTCCAAATCATTGTATTTATAAACGCGGACGTAATCGACATACATTTTATCAGATGCAAAATCGTCCTTCGGATTTCCCGGCATATCGCCGCCGACGGCCAGATTCAAAATCATATAAAAAGGCCGGTCAAACGGCGCAGGATACGTATAATATTCCGGCTGCCCGTCCCCTTTCGTACCCCAATCGTTCGTTTCAAAATACTTATGACCATCGACAAAGTAACTTATTTCCCCAGGCAGCCATTCCAATGAAAACACATGATAATCGTCGGCAAATGTCTGTCCTTGCGGCAGCAAGTAGTGGTCCGCTTGCTGCGCATGCGGAATATCGTAGTGAATGGTGCCCTGGACCCTCCGCGGGTACACATCCGCATTAGCGGGATCGGTCGCAACCGGCCCTGTAAGCTCCATGATGTCCATTTCGCCGGAGCCTGGCCATGGTCCATATTGATTATGTTCGTCCGTAGGCATCATCCAGATGGCTGGCCACATGCCTTGCTGAACAGGCAATTTGGCGCGCACTTCGAACTTTCCATACGTCCAATCGCCTTTCATTTGAGAGGTCAGCTTGCCCGACGTGTAGTTGCGACCTGAATGAGATTCTTTTTTTGCCTCTAGTACAAGTACGTTTTTGTCGCCGTCTTTCCCGATACTTACGTTGTTAGGACTGTAATATTCCAACTCATTATTGTAAACTGTGCCTGTGTCCTGAACGTTCCATTTACTCGTATCGACCGTACTGCCGCTAAATTCGTCGTTCCATACTAATTGCCAAGGATCGTTTTGCGAAGAATTGCCAGAGCTGGATGAGCTGGATGTGCCGGATGCGCCAGATGACGAACCGAGCATCGCTCCAGGGTTTTCGGGCAATTTAAGATCATCGCCCTTGCTCACCGGTTGACCGTTAACCGTAACGCCGTCAGCACCTACTTTCAGATCCTCAATCGTACCTTTGTTCACGATCTTGGAGCCGCGCGCCGCTTCCCCGATTCGCACTTCCTTCACCTTGGAACCTGAAGCCAATTCCACAATAGCTGGATGATTGACCTCGATGATGTTAGCCGAAGAGCTGTCGTTTAAAGCCACCCTGACGAGGTTATTCTTCTTGCTCAGTACCATTCGGGACAGCTGTGACTTATTAAAAATGACGGAATGCGTTCCGCCCCCCTTAATAACGGTGTCGCCGGCAACCGTAATGCCGCTGAATGCAGCCTCTCCTTCGCCTACTCCTTCCGTAACATAAAGATTGCCGCCAATTTTCACATCCTGCAGCGTCGTTCCGGGCCTATTGACAATTGCATTCCCGCCAATTTCCCCCGTCTTGGCATCGCCAAAATCCGGGCTCATCCAGCCAATTATGCGACCCAGCAGTTCTACGGTTTCAGCACGTGTAACGGCACGTTTGGGCTGCAAATTTTGCCCGTCATCCCCTGCCAGATATCCCGCCGAGATTAGACTGGCCATTGCTGATTTTGCATAATCATCAATTTTCGCAGCATCGTGGAACCGGGATGTCGAATCATTGGCATGGCTGCCGATTTGAAAAGCCCGAGCTAGCAAAAGTGCGGCATCTTGACGCAAAATTCGCTCATTCGGAAGAAATCTCCCATCCGGGTACCCTTCGATTAATCCGGCCTGTGCAGCTTTGGATACGGAATCCATATACCAATCGGAAGGTTTAACATCCGTAAACGATGACGGTCCATTACCCTCATACCGGAACACACGGTTAAGGAATGTGACGAATTCAGCGCGTGTTACCGGCTCATCCGGATGAAACTCCTGATTGTCGTAACCGGTTACAACACCTGCCTTTGCAAATTTCGCAACAGCAAGATTCGCCCAGTGGCCATTCATGTCCACGAAGCTAACATCCGCAGACGATGGCTTTGCTTCTGCAGAAGCGGCCAAAGCCGGCGCTGTCGGCGAGAAGAAAGGGACAACAAGACTGATGCTTAAAAGTGTAGAGTATACTTTCCGATACACGTTGACTCCTCCTAATAACGATAGTTGGTAAAACTGGCTGCGGCGGACTGTTTCCATTATAGGCTTGCCCCTTGATGCCAGAAATACCAAATCATTAATCTGAATAACAAATATTCAATGTGGAGCCGCAAAATATCATGGAAAAGACATGAAGACGAATTCTTCTGTCTCAGCGTGAATTTTTCAACAAATTCCGAAAGGTATTCATTTACAAAATATATCAAATATGGTATTATTCATTTGTATGCGCTTACAATAATGACTGCACACTGCTTTGCTTCGTGAGCGAGGGTGCTGCAAGCCGGGAGGGGGGATGCTACTCAGCGTTGAAAGGGGTTTCAATTCGGCATCAAGGAGGATCGCTGCTGAGCGAGTAACAGAACAGAGTGAATCAGGGTTCACTCCAAGCTGGCAAAGCCAACAAAATTCACAAATCCAAGGAGGAGAAGATGAAATGAAGAAAGGTTTAACTCGTATTTTAAGTCTGGCATTGGCCACTGCGCTGCTGGTGCCGACGATGTCCACTGCCGCGTCCCAGACACAGGAGCAGAGCAGCTCTGCAGTCGCGGCTGCAAACGGCCCCGTTATCCCGGCTCCGAAGGGGTATGATGCTTACCGCAATAATATTCCGCACGGGAACGTTCAGCAGATTAGCTATTATTCCAAAACAGTAGGCAAGTCGCGGAACGCAATGGTGTATACGCCTCCGGGCTATACGCCTTCGAAAACCTATAACGTCCTCTACTTGCTGCACGGTATTGGCGGGGATCAGTATGAATGGCTCAATAATATGAATCCGCGGAATATTCTCGACAACCTGTACTCCGAGAACAAACTGGAGCCGATGATTGTGGTATTCCCGAACGGCCGCGCCATGTGGGATGATCGTCCGGTAGGCGATATTTATGCTCCGGACAAGGTAGCCGCCTTTGAAAAGTTTGAGTTCGATCTGATCAATGACCTCGTTCCTTACATCGACTCTAATTTTCCGGTGTACAAGGATAAGCAGCATCGCGCGCTCGCCGGCTTGTCGATGGGCGGCGGACAAACGCTGAACTTCGGGTTGACCCATCTGGACAAGTTCTCTTGGATCGGCGCGTTCTCGTCCGCTCCGAATACGAAGTCGGCATCGCAGCTCATCTCCAACCCGTCTCAGGTCGCCAGCCAACTGAAACTGCTGTGGCTGTCCGTCGGCGCTTCGGACGGTCTGCTGTGGGTCAGCCAAAATTTCCATAATAGCTTGAACGGCATGAACATCCCGCACATGTGGTATCTGGATGTGGGCGGACACGAAGGGAAAGTCTGGAGCAGCGGGCTGTACCAATTCTCGCAGCGCATCTTTAAGTAAATAATAATGAAAGCTGGACGAAAAAACGCGATGTTCTCCGTCCAGCTTTTTTTTGAGCATCTGCTGACCTGCAATTGGCCGCTTTTAAACTTTGCAGATCCGCTTATTTCCTCAAGCCTTCCCGATATTCCAGCGGTGTAAAGCCGAATGACTTTTTGAAAAATCGGGTAAATGAATGAGGAGTTTCATACCCTATCCGAACACCCACCTCGGCTATTTTTATCTCGTCCTGTTTCAGCAATTCTTTCGCTTTTTCTATTCTAACTTCATCTATGTACTCAGATAGATTGATTCCGCTTTCCTGTTTAAAAAGCCGCGACAAATAAGATGGATTGAAATGAATGACATTGGCTAAACGCGCAAGCGACAAGTCCTCGCCGATATGTTCATCAATGTACAAACGGACCTTTTCGATCGCTGCAGCCGCCCTGCTGCGTTCTCCGCTCAATCGAAGATCGAACAAAGACTCCGCAATCTTTTTCAAATAAACGAAACTGTCCTGCCAGGATGCATGCATTTCTCTCTGCATAAGACTGCTTGCTTCAACCTTGTCATGCAGCTCCCAACGATTGATGTAGGATAACAAAAGCAGTGCTATCGTGTAATAGAGCTCCAAGACAAAGGTGCCCCCGATTCTGCCCTCAACGAAAGCCGTTTCGGTCAACTCTTGCAGCAGTAGCAGAAACCCCTCTCTGCTGCCTCCTTCGAGATGAATCGCCAACGCTTCCTCCTTTTCCCTCAAAGATCGCGAAGAAGCCGCAGTCTCGATCGTTTCCATGTAAATGGTTTGTATCATCTGGGCGCCGTCGCCTGCTCTCCTGTGCTGTTGGTTTCTGATTCGTTCATACGCCATGGAAAGCTGCTTCCATTCACACGGTTCAGCACAGAGCGTAATGGCAAAAGTGAGTCCCAGCGAATCCATACAGGCTTGCTGCAGAAGCTCAAATTGGCCTTCTAAAAACCTGACCGTGCGGACATAGGCTTCGCCCGGCTCTATTCGCTTGCCGCGTTCCGGCTGGATAAGCCATACGAGGTCGCCGTATCGGTCAATGATTCCAAGACTGTCGGTTCGCTCCGCAAGGAAGGTTTCAGCCAAAAATTTAACGGCTAATGCAGCCTCCTGGCTTTCGGCAAACGACTGGTGCAGGTTCGTACGCTGCAGGTCACCAAGCACCACGAGCACCGGGAGGTAGGGATCGAGGACAATGCCCAATTTGCGGAAATCAACCCCCAGCTCCTCCGCAGCTCTCGCCCCCTGAAGCAGATACCTGAAATAATTGCCTTGGGCAAGCGTTTCAAGCATGGTTAGCTTCTCGCTTGACTGCTTGATCAGATCATGGAACTTCAGACTGTTCTCCAATTCCTTAATGGCATCGGTTACCGCCTTGATGATCTTGTCATATCCTTCGCTTTTAAGGAGATAGCTCACCCCCGATGTTTGGATCGCCTGGTATATATAATCAAAGTCATTATATCCGGTCAAAAAAATGATTTTGCAATGCGGCCATTGACTCCGTATGTTTTTCATGAGCTCCAGGCCATCCATGCCGGGCATCCGAATATCGGATAACACAATATCCACTCTCGTTCTATTCATCAAATCCAGCGCTTCTTCTCCGGCATAAGCTTTGTACATATCAAGCCCAAGATTCAATTGCTTAAGTACCTCAAATAGTCCTTCCGTAATAATTTCTTCATCATCGACGATAAGCAATCTAATCATGAGCTTCATCCCTTCTAAAGGAAAAACAAATGATGACTCTCAGTCCCCCGAGCTCGCTTCTGCTCACCCGCAAACCATACGCATCACCAAACGTAATCTTTACACGGCGGTGAATATTCACAAGACCTGTCGTCTCCGTATGTTCATTATCGTCAGCCAAAGAATTTGCAATGCGTTCTAACGCATGGTCCGACAAGCTTTGGCCGTTATCTTCGACTTTGATGCGGATTTCCCTTTCTTCCACTTCGAACCGGATGACAATCAATCCGCTATGCCTCATTCGTTCCAAACTATGTTCGAATGCGTTTTCAATGATAGGCTGGATAATCAACCGGGGAACCGGCACCTGTTCGGCTTCCCGCGGGAGCGAGTCGAATTGCACCCGAATGCGCCGTGAAAAGCGAAGCTCCTGGATCTCCGTGTACATTCTGGCATGGTGAATTTCTTGTTTCAACGATACTTCATCCGAAGCATTACGGGTCACAAATTGGAAGTACTCCCCAAGCTGAGTCGTGAACTGCTCGATTCGCTCGACGTCGCCCGTCTTTGCCATCGTATTCAGGATAAAAAAGCTGTTGTATAGGAAATGCGGATTAATTTGAGATTGAAGTTGTTTCAGTTCGGCACGCTGAGTCATAATTTTTTGTTTGTAGACCTGATCTATCAGCGAACGCAGATTCGCGATCATTTGGTTGAATCGGCCGTACAAATATCCGAACTCGTCCTTGGATTCATGTGCGATAACAAACTGAAGATCGCCGCTTTCCACGCGCCGAAAGCTCTTAACAAGCGATAGCAGCGGTTTATGTATAAATTTATAGGTGGAGAACGCATACACGGCAATAATCACAATGGCAACGAAAATAAACAGCCATGCCCATGCATAGAACTTACCCAGCGGCTTCTTGATGATTTGTTCAGGAATGAATCGGATGATGGACATATTCAGATAATCGGAACTTGCAAACGCAGTGTAATAACGGCTGCCTAACATATTATAGGTTCCCTTTTGAGCAAATGTCGATATGTCGATTTGGGAAACGAGAGCATCCATATCTTGTTGCAATTGATTTTCAGAAACGCTTACAAGGATGTTCCCGGTTTTCTTGGAGAACAGCAGTGTGCCGCTGCCGGCGTATGTATTGAGTTGACTTAGCGCCTCCCGAAGCTTCGCGGTGTCAAGTTCGATTTCGATAATAAATAGGGGATGATCCCCTTTGGTGGCGCTCTGTTTGGCTGCGCTTAAGTATAAGCTCCCTTTCCACTCGATGACCTGGTTGTTCCTGACGTCAAATTTCGAGCGATTCTCGTAGTAGGATAGCGGGTCCAAATCCCGAGTCCCATTTGCGGATGAAACGGATTTTGAAATCGGAAAGATGTCAGCACTCACATTTTTGATGTACATACTGCTGTTTTGAATGGCATTAAGCCGTTTCCACAACGTGTTGATTTTTTCCGTGCGCTTGAAGGCGTCCATGGAATTCCAGGTTAGCGTCAATTCATTGAGGTCCTCGTCTTCCAGGATACTGAACTGCTGCAATTTCATTCGTTCCAGCTCGTTCTCAAGATCGGTCAAATAGAAAGTAATCTGGGAGACAGCAGTCTTTGAGATGTCTTCGCTTGCCGTCTGTACAATCCAGTGATACAAATAGACGCCAAGCGAAAGAATTGGCAGCATGATCAGTAAAAATGTAGCGAGCAGCCGCAGGAAAATCGTATTTCTCAGAGAGAACGGTTGACGGTTGAGCAAGGAGAGGGAACCTCCAAACGTTTTCCTTCATTATAACTTGAAACCATGTTTGCATAAAGATTGCAAATCGCCCTCCGGGATACCTTTCGGCTGTCACCCCTTCACGCTTCCCAAAACAATCCCTTTTACAAAGTACTTTTGCAGAAATGGGTACGCCATAATAATCGGAAGTGAACCCAGGAAAATTTGCGAGGATTTCAGCGTCCTGTCCGATATCAGAGCCAAATTCAACGCTTCGTCGCGGGACATATTCGATAAATTTTGTTGAATAACAATCGTCTGGATGTAGCTTTGCAGCGGGTAATGGTTCGGGTCCCCCATCAGCAGCAGGCCGTCAAACCAACTGTTCCAATGCTCCACCATCGAAAACAAGGCGAGTGTTGCGAGCGCGGGCATGGATATCGGCACATAAATTTTCCATAGCGTTATCCAGTGGCCTGCTCCGTCAATGGTAGCAGCCTCCGCAAGCTCTTTGGGCACTTCGCGAAAAAAATTAAGCAGCAGCACGATACTGAATACAGGAACCGCGCCCGGCAGAACAAGCGCCCAGATCGTGTCAAGCAGATTGTACTGCTTGATTGTCGTATACCAAGGGATCAAGCCTCCGTAAAAAAGCATGGGAATAAAGAAGATCCATGCATAGATGTTGCGAAAACGAAACGAGCCCGATTCTTTGGCTAAAGGGTAAGCGACCAGTATAGTTAATAATAGGTTTAACGGCGTTCCGATCGCAATACGTTCCAACGAAACCAGCATGGATTGCCAGAATGCTTCCCGGCTCGCCGTATATGCATAGGAAGCCAAGGTGAAATCAACCGGCCACAGCTTCACATAGCCTGCCGACGCCGCAGTGCTTGAGCTGAACGAAACGGCGATAATATGGATTAACGGAAGCACACATATTAAGGATATCAAAATGAGAAAGGAAGTGTTCACAACAGAAAACCAATCGATACGCTTGCGGGATACCCTGATCCCCTCATCCGAAACAAGTTTAGCTGATAGATGTGCCACAGGTTTCCCTCCTTCTAGAAAATTCTATAATTCGCAAATCGATAGGCGGCAAAGTACGAGCCGGATATCAGTATGAGCGATACGACCGATTTGAAAAGTCCGACAGCAGTTGCCACGCCGTATTGAGCATCTAACAAACCGATCCGATAAACAAACGTATCCAGAATATCGCCGCTTTGATATACTTGAGGACTATACAAATTGAATACTTGATCAAACCCCGCATTGAACAGTTGTCCCAGGCTTAGAACGGATAAGAGAACGATGACCATGCGCATGCCGGGAAGGGTGATATGCCATATTTTGTTCCAGCGATTGGCGCCGTCTATGGTTGCAGATTCATAGAGTCCCGGATCGATGCCGATAATGGCCGCCAAATAAACGATTGTCCCGTACCCAAAATTCTTCCATACATCGGAAAATATCAGAGTAAACGGAAACCAATGATTGTCCCCAAGAAAAAATATTTTTTTCATGCCTAGAGCGCCCAACACCCCGTTCACGATACCGTTTGACGGAGACAGGATATCGATCAGGATCCCGCTAAGAACGACCCAGGAGAGAAAATAGGGCAAATAAATCGTTGTCTGAACGCTTCTTTTTATTGCTTCATTCTTCAATTCATTGAGAAGAACAGCGCAGACAATCGGTACGATCAGTCCGAGAATAAGCTTAAGACCCGAAATAAAGAGGGTATTCCAAAGAACCTGTTTAAAACTCGGCAAATTCCATACGTACCTGAAATTGTCCAACCCAACCCACCGCTGATCGCCAAAGAGGCCCTTCGCCGGGATAAACTTTTGAAAGGCAATGATAATCCCGCCCATGGGGACATATGAGAATAAGACAATAAGCAGCAATCCCGGCAATATCATCAGATGCAGGGGAAGCTCATTTAACCGTTTCCTTGTTATCATATCCATCCTCCGTCATATGAAGCAAAATAAGCAGAGGAAGGAAGGCACTTCCAACCCCTGCCTGTTACTACTTCTTCTTTGAAGCATACCAATCGTTTACTTCTTTTGTTATTTGTTCTCCGCCCAGCTTGGTCCAATCTTGCACGAACTTATCGAATTCATCAACGGATGCGCCCATAATGATTTTCGTATACGTCTCATTCTGCAACTTTTCCAGAGTAGATTTGCGCTCCACCATAGTAGGAGTAGGCGCGCCAACGAACTTATCCATGAGGAACTGGTCGTTTTTATCGTACTGGTCAACAACTCCCTCGGAACCTTCCGGACCGTAAATTCGCTCCCAGCCCCACAGCGCAAACCCGTCCTTAGACCCTGAATTATAAGCATCTAATTTCCCCTGTATCGTTTTGGGCTCCCCCTTCAACGTCGAGAAGTCGCCGGCTTTACGGGCTGCGTCAATGGCTCTAAACGCCTCCACGTTTTTCTTTAGCGGCGAAGGCGTCACAGGGGATAACTGCCATACGCTTTCCGCTTCAGGCGGTGCATAATATTTGTCAAACTCCCCTGTCTTGCCAAAGTTCTTCTCCAGATGAAGATTGAACATTTTGATAACCGCTTCAGGATGCTTAACTCCCTTTTTAACTGCAAAAAACCTTGTCGTACTGAATTTTAAAGGCACTTTAGGCGTTTCGCCGGATTCCGAAACAATTGGAAATGCACGCCACTGCGCATTCGGGTCATTGTTCCGGTTCAACTGAAGCGGCCAGATGGAATTCCATTGTTCGCCATATTCCATTCCGATCTTTCCGGCAGTGATCTGCTCGGATACCTTGCCCCCGTCTTTAATGCCGAATTCCTGATCCAGTTCCCCGTTCTTAAACATACTCTGCAAATCTTGAAGCGCTTTCTTTACTTCGGGCTGAATACCGCCAAAAACTAATTTGCCGGAAGCGTCTGTCTTCCACAAATTCGGATAAGCTTTATAGCCGGCCATAAACCCTTCCAACCCCATGGCCCCTCCCCACAAATCTTTGGTCAAGCCAAGGCCGTATGTATCCTTTTTACCGTTGCCGTCCGGATCCTTTTCTGCGAATGCTTTGGAAATCGCCCGCACATCAGCCAGCGTTTTTGGAGGCTGAAGTTCCAGCTTCTTTAACCAATCCGTACGAATCCAGATAAACATGGCGCGTTCGATCGAAGATTCAACCTGCGGGACCGCCATCAGTTTGCCGTCAATCGTAGCGGCGTCGAACGGACTTGAACCCTCCTGTGACGAGACCTCTTTGAGTAACGGAGAGGCGTATTTCTGATATAAGGCCGTCATATCTTCAATCTGGCCGGAGTCGGCCAATTGCTTCAATTGAGTCGCATTCACTGCAATAACGTCAGGCAAATCGCCTGAAGCCAGAGTTACATTCAATTTCTGCAAATATTGCTCTGAAGTATCGCTTCCTTTGACAATCCATTTATTTTTGATTTTGATGCCCAGTTGATCGTTGTATAAGCGGGTCCAGCGGTTGTCTTCGAACGTTTCGCCCTTCAGCACGCCCAGCACGTTGTTTTCTACAACGTCGTTGAGATTCCGGATGAAAGACACTTCAATCGGCGGATCGTATTTCCCTAACGGATCTTCATTTGCTCCCTTCGCCTCATTCCCCGCTGCACTCCCCGACTCAACGTTAGAACCCTTGCCCTGCCCAGTACCTGTTGAATTGTTCTGCCCGCTACACGCGGTTAATAAAGCGGCAATCGATATGATGGATACTAGCAATGCCTTCGATTTGTGTTTTTTCGCTTCCATGTCCTTCCCCCGTTCATCGAATTTATTTATTGTGACCTCTACACAATGACGTTGTGTATGCATTTATTATAGGATTGGACCAGCAGGCAAACAATGTACATCTCTTTACTTTGCTTACCCATCGTTGACAAAATGAAAGCGTTATCCTTTTTCGAAATCCTTAAGACAAAAAACACAGTTCATTCACATATGCGAATGGACTGTGCTTCCGTCTTAAAGCGTATTTGATTAAAGTACTGTCGCGGCGACTCGCAGAATCGCACCATCCATCCTCAACTGCTACTCAATTCTCTACCGTTGCGGCGGCATATGCCTGAAGAATAGCGAGAAATGTATAAGCCTGCGTCTCATCGAAAAGAAGCCGAACAATTTCCTGAAGTATCCTTTGTTTATTCCAGTTCAAAAGCCCCGGTATATAATTGATAATAGATTCCTCCGTGCATGATAAGCTGCTCATGATCTCCGCGTTCAATAATTTGCCCTTTATCCAACACCATAATCGCATTTGAATGTTGCACTGTGGATAGGCGGTGAGCTATTATAAACACAGTTCGTCCTTTCATCAGATTATCCATACCCATCTGGACAATTCCTTCTGTTCTCGTATCTATGGAGGAGGTTGCTTCATCTAGAATCATAACCGGAGGATTGGCAATTGCAGCGCGGGCAATGGCAAGCAACTGGGTCTGTCCCTGCGAAAGATCGCCTCCATTTCCTTCGATCCAGGTGTTATAGCCGTCTGGCAAACGCTCAATAAAGCTGTCTGCATAAGACAGTCTGGCCGCCTCCCTGACTTCTTCATCGGTGGCGTCGAGACGTCCGTATCGGATATTGTCAGCAACTGTTCCTGTGAACAGATGTGTATCCTGCAGAACAATACCTAACGAACGGCGTAGATCAGCCTTGCGAATCCGCTTGATATTAATGCCGTCATAAATAATTTCTCCCTCTTCAATATCATAAAAGCGGTTCAGCAGGTTGGCTATCGTTGTTTTCCCTGCTCCTGTGGCTCCGACGAACGCAAGCTTCTGTCCCGGATTGGCGTAAAGTGTAACGTCATGCAAAACCTGCTTCTTGCCATCGTAGGAAAAGGACACCTGTTTTAATTCAACCTTTCCTTTTAAAGGCAGGTGTGAGCCATCCTCCAGCTTCCAATACCAGCCGCTTTCATCCTTATGCTTTTCCAACGTAACGCTGCCTTCGTCGACTTCAGGCATTTCATCCATCAAGTTGAAAATTCGCTGGGCTCCTGCCAGTGAGACGACAAACATACTGATTTGAGAGGACATTTCTGAAATGGGCATGGTAAAGTTTCTGGAAAGACCAAGAAATGCCGCAATGCTGCCTAAAGTCAGGCCGGGATCCCAGCCAGAAATGGCCAAAGCCCCGCCTAAAATTGCAACGAGTACATAAATCAAGGTGGCAATATTGGCCGTGATCGGCATCAAAATATTGGAATATGTGTTGGCGGTTGAAGCGTGATTGAACAGCTCATTATTTATTTTTGAGAAGTGCTCAATGGCCTTTTCTTCGCGGCAAAATACTTGAACCACCTTCTGACCATTAATAATCTCCTCAATATAGCCTTCTACTTTTCCTATCGATTCCTGCTGCTGGAAGAAATATCCGGTCGCTTTCTTGCCTACGATCTTCGTTATCCATAGCATGAGCGCAACGCCAAGTAAAACGAGAAGCGTAAGCGGAATATCCATATAGAGCATGGAGAAGAACACGACTATAATTGTAACCGTTGAAGATAGCAGCTGCGGCAATGCGTCTGCAAGCATCATGCTCAGCGTATCGACATCGTTGGAATAATGACTCATAATATCGCCATGCGCTTTCCGATCAAAATATTTCAACGGAAGCTTCTGCATTTGGCTAAACAGATCGTCCCGAATATTCCTCATTATTTTTTGCGAGATTGTTATCATTATCCGCTTATAGACAAAGGTGCTTATTACGCCGACCATGTAGATGACGCCGAGCAAGATTAATGCGTGCAGCAGGCTGTTAAAGAGCGGATTTTGGTCTGCGAGCAGCGGCACAATAAAATCATCAATCAGCACGCGCAAAAAAACAGCAGTTACGACAGATACGGCAGAGCCCAGCAGCACAAAGAGCAAGATCAGCCCGGACAATAGTTTGTAATGTTTAAAGTAAGCCAGCAGGCGTATACTGGTTTTCCAATAGTTGTTAGTACTCGGCATGCTGCTTTCCTCCTTTCGTTTGCAAGTGCCAGACTTCCTGATAAATGGTGCTTCTGACCAGCAGATCATCATGTGAGCCAATGTCTGTAATTTTACCGCCGTCCATGACAATAATCTGGTCTGCTTCCTCCACGGAAGATATACGCTGTGCAATAATGATTTTTGTCGTATTCGGGATGTTTTCCTTAAACATTCTGCGGATTAATGCATCCGTTTTGGTATCCACAGCGCTTGTTGAATCATCCAGAATCAGAATTTGGGGCTTCTTGAGCAATGCTCTTGCTATACACAAGCGCTGCTTTTGACCGCCGGAAACATTGGTTCCCCCCTGATCGATCCGGGTATCGTATCCGTCGGGGAAAGCGGAGATAAAGTCATGGGCCTGTGCTGCTTTACAAGCTTCTATAAGCTCCTCATCACTGGCGTTTTCATTGCCCCAGCGCAAATTTTCTTTAATGGTGCCTTCAAACAGAACATTTTTTTGCAGAACCATCGCCACCTGATTGCGCAAAGCATAAATATCAAAGCTTTTGACGTTGGTTCCTCCTACGAGCACTTCTCCCTCGCTTACATCGTAAAGGCGTGGAATTAGTTGCACAAGCGATGTTTTGGCGCTGCCAGTCCCGCCAATGATGCCTATGGTCTGTCCGGAACGAATATGAAGATTGACGCCAGATAAGGCAAATTTCTCGGCATTGCTGGAATAGCGGAAGGAAACATTGCGGAATTCAACTTCTCCGGAAGCAACATCCATAACTGGGGAGTCCGGGCTTTTAATTTCCGGTTCCTCCTGCAGCAATGCATCAATTCTCACCGCTGAAGCGCGAGCAATGGCAATGACAACCAATATAATGCCCAAGGTCATAAGACTCATCAAAATTTGCAGCGAGTAGGCCAAAACGCTCGTCAATTCGCCCGTCGTCATTGTTCCGCCTACCACCAGCTTGGCGCCAATCCATGAAACCAGAAGCATAACGCTGTAGAGAACGATTTGCATCAAGGGCATTTCAAGAGCCAGTATCCGTTCGGCTTTAACCATTTCCGTGAAAATTCGTTCTGAAACCTTTCTGAATTTGGAAACTTCCTTCTCTTCTCGAACATACGACTTGACGACACGAATGCCTCTTACGTTTTCCTGTACCACCTTGTTCATTTCATCATATTGGTCAAACGCCCGTTCAAAAACAGGAAATGAATATCGCATAATCAGATACATGCCAATAGCCAAGAGTGGTACTGCAACCAAAAACAGCATCGCAATGGAAGGGCTGATCTGGAAGGTCATCACCGTTGCAAAAATCATCATGACCGGGCTGTGGAAAGCCATCCGAATAATCATCATAAACGCATTCTGAACATGCGTAATATCCGTCGTAAGACGTGTCACAATGCTGGCGGTGGAAAATTTATCGAGGCTGGAGTAGGACAATCGCTGAACATTCCGAAACAGATCAAAACGCAGGTTTTTGCCAAACCCGGCCATTGCAATTGCAGAATATCTGCCTGCAAGCGCCCCGAACAAAAGGGATGTAAGAGCAAACAGCACTAGGATCAGGCCATATTTCCCGATCATGCTCATGTTCCCGCCGCTAATTCCTTGATCGATCAGCCGAGCCATGAATAACGGAATCAATACTTCCATCACCACCTCTCCCAGCAAAAACAACGGGGTAAGCAGCGTCTCTTTTTTATATTCTCTGACGCTTTTCAACAATCGTTTTAACATAAGTGATCTCCTTTTATAGATTTGGGGCTAATTAGCGCGCATATTCGTTGAATACTCGGAGTAACAAATGGTATTATATACTGTATAGTAACTATACAGTCAATCCGATCCGGAGGGAAATATGCATCCATCAGAATTTCTTTCGATCAGCTCATTTGCGAGCCTATCCGAAGTTGCTCGGAAAACGCTCATTTTTTATGATCGCATCGGTCTATTTAAGCCTGCTCTTGTTGCCGACAAGCGCTTAAAGAGCTTGGCATTCCTCTGGATAAAATCAAAACACATCTAGAAAATCGAACTGCCTCCAGCACGCTCGAATTGCTTCGCCAGAAAAAGGAGGAAATCAAATACCAGATTATGGAATTGGTGTGCTATGCCAGAGCGAATTATGGGGAAACGGACAAAATTTACCCGCAAATATTTGAGTATATCGAGAGCAATCAGCTGATTATAGAAGGGAACGCTTACGAGGATTGTATCCTTGACGAGGTGGTGTTATCTGAACCCGAGCATTATCTGGTTCGGGTTCAGATCCAAATTCAGGAGCCGGAACAAGGCATCAGCCTTATTGAAGAAACTGAATCAAACGGCAGCGCTAACCGTTCTTGGCGATGCCTACCGCAATTCTAGAATGACAAAGTTGTCGAGATTTTGCTCGGTCAAATAACTTCAAGCCCCTTTGGTAAATGATAACATATCATGTATTTGAAGGATTCTCCGGCTTGATCATACGTGCAATACGGTGTTGCTAAAGCGTCCCAGCAATTCGTTCATAAGAACAACACTGCCAGCATCATCACATTTTTTTACGGAATTCAGGAACTTCAGAAAATGCTGTTTTCCTGTCCGAATTTACAAGACCAAAAACTCCAAACATCTCAAAAGACCTTTTTTGTTCAATTCGGTAATTCATTTCGATACCTCCTTCTATTGAAATATGAAAGGACATTCGTGGATAGGCTTTTTAGAGAAACGCCTTTATCACGCGCAGATATCGGCATTATCCCATGAAGATTCTTAAACGCCCGTGCAAACGCTTCCGGCGAGTCTTCTCGATGATCGCCTCCGAGTAGATAACCTTGGAGGTGTAGCCCAGAATGAGGAGAGGGACTAGAATCAAGGGAATGTATACCGCGAATATTTTCGTTCGAATGCGCTGGTTGCGGAACCATCGCGACAAACTGATTCGCTGAATGATGCTCATGACGATTCACCGGCTCTTCATTAGACTTTCGATTTATTCATTATACATCTTGTCGCGGACGGAACAACTCCGTTGTTGCTGTAAGCGGCGTCAATCAACAGCATTATGGCCTGCGCATTTGTACAATCTATATGTCGATCAATAGAATTTTTCGAATGATGACATGTGATGAATCGGGATGCATTCTGGCACAATGATATTACACAAAAAAGAGGCATTCCCTCTGTCATCGATGACTTTTGGGACTGCCCCGTATTGATTATATGTTGGTATCCGGAAATCCGCTCTGTTACATGTACTTATGACCAGATTCCCATCCCGCATAATCATTTCCTTCAAACGGTCGATAGGACGTAACGCTTTCCGCTTTCCGATGAACTGTAGGAAGGGCCTAGTTTAAGTCTGGTACCTCGGTTATCAGACCTCCCCCTTAGCACATCTGCCCCAATGAACTCGGGAAGCAGATCCGCCGGACGGCGAGCTCCTCTGCATGCGGATATCTATACACCTAGATCCATGACGGCGAAAAAAGGTTCGCGAGGGGGAGGGACTATTAATTATCTGTGCCGCTGACTTTTCTGCGTTTTTTCATGAACTAAGACGACGTATAACCGATCGTATTCATCCCTTTACAGCCCCGCTGCTTAGCCCGCCTATCACTTTTTCCTGCATCAGCAAGTAGACTGCGATCATCGGCAAGATGGCAATGACAATGGCGGCAAAAATCGGGCCCATTTCGACACTTCTCTCACCCACAAAAGAAAGCATGGAGAGCGAGATGGTATACATTTCTTTTTTGGTTAAGAACAAGACAGCGAAAATCAATTCATTGTAAGTGAATAAAAACGTCAGAATCGCAGTGGTGGAAATAATCGGCATGCAAATCGGGATTACGAAAGAAAATAGATAACGCACCGGACCACATCCGTCCACCAAAGCGGATTCATCGATTTCCTTGTTCAAGCCTCTGATATACCCGGTAATCAGAAAAACCGCAAACGGGATATGAAATGTCGAATATATGACAATAATCGTCAAGTAACTGTTGTACCCGTTCACCAACGCCACCAATTTAACCAAAGGTATTAGTGTCGAATGGAAGGGCACCATAATGCCTACGATCAAATACATGTAAAGTAAGCCGGGCAGCTTTCCATTCCCTTTGGCCAAGTAAAAGGATGCCATCGATGCCAGCAGGACGACCAAAAAGGTGCTCATAGATGAAATAAAGAATGAATTGAAGAGCGCTTTGCCTAAACCTGCTTCGACAAAAACACGGACGTAATACTCGAAATGGTATTCGGTCGGCAGCTTGAAAGCGGACATGCCGAAGATTTCATTATTCGTCTTCACAGAGGAAATCAGCGTAAAATATAAGGGATATAGCGTAATTGCGGCCCATACAACTGCGAATAGATAAATTGCGATATTTTTCGTTCTCATCGTTTCCTCGTTTCCTACGCATCTTGTTTGGCGAAGCGATTCAGGATAAGGCTGATCGTCAGACCAGCTACCAGAATAAACGTCCCGATGCTGTTTCCTAAGCCAAAATTGTTGTATCTGAAGGCTTCGTTGAAGAGAAGCGATGCAGGCACTTCGGTCTTCTGATTCGGGCCCCCGCCCGTCATGACATAGACGATGTCGAACACCTTGAGAGAGCCGGTAATCGCAAGAATCGAAAAAATTTTAAACGTTTCCTTCATCATCGGAATTGTGATCAGCGCAATCTGTTGAGAACGGCTTGCACCATCGATTTCGGCCGCTTGGTAAATGTCCTTGGGGATGGAAACGAGACCTGCTGCAAAGATAACCATATTTAACCCGGCGAACACCCACGCGTTTACGAGGACAACTGTAAAAATGGAACGATCCGGATCGCCAAGCCAATCGTGTGCCAACCAGCCCAAGCCCATGCTTTCGAGCAAAGCGTTCAATGCACCAAAGTTAGGGTTCAAAATAAAAGTCCACATCAACCCAACTGCAGTAATCGGAAGAACGACCGGCATAAAAAATGCCGTCTTGAAAAACCGCTTGAATTTCCGATCACCCGTCACAACCAAGGCCAGAGCGAACGCGATTGGCATGAGGACTAGAAATGAGCCTAGAATGAACCAGCAAGCGTTTGTCAATGATCTCCAGAATGTGGCATCTTCCAGCATCTGCATATAGTGATGGAACCCGACAAACTCCATGGTTGATTCTGCAATGAGATTCCAATTGAAAAACGACATGTAAACAGCAAAGAAGGCGGGATAAATTAGGAGTAAGGTATACAGAATCAATGCCGGGAAAACGAAGCCGATTCCGATCCATTTTGCTCGATGTGCAAACATGTGAAGTCCTCCATTGAGGGGTTCAACCGACAAGGTTGCCGGTTGAACTCCCTTCGTTAATTGCTTTTCTTAATTTCATCGGCAATTTCTTTGGCCACTTTCTCCGGCGGATTCTTAACGAACAAGCCTTGAATTGAATTTCTCACGCGATCGAGCAACTGCGGCAGTTTATCATAGGAAGGAACGTCATTTTTGTAAACCTTTGCGTTCTTGATTGCGTTCACGAAATCCGAGGAGATCGGATTGTTCACATTCGGATTCGGCGACATTTTAACTGGGTAAACGCCGCCTTGATTTACTTCCTCCTGTTTCCGGAAATAGTCGACGGATGTCAGGTACTTCAACAGTTTGATGGCCGCTCCCTTCTCTTTGTCCTTAAGCTTGCCGTAAACGGAGAAACCGCCGCCGGCGCCGCCCATCCAATTGTCTTTATTCTCCGGCTTATCCTTAAAATAAGGAAACGGAACAAAGCCGATCTTATCCTTGATTTCACTGCTAGAAGCCTCGCCGATGAACCAACTGCCGTCCATATGCATCGCCGAACGGCCGCTTAGGAACAACGCTTTCTCCTGATTCATATCCACGCTCACCGCGTTGTCGCCGAAAACCCCTGCCTGATTAAAGTCCGAGATGAGTTTGAATAAGGAAACCATGTCAGGGTCATCATAATGTGCTTTGCGTGTGGCCAAATCATCGATTTTTTGCGGACCGAACTGCTTCATCACCAAGTTGTTAAAGAAGTGTCCTCCCCGCCATGTATCTTTGGCTCCCAACGCCATTGGGATGTATCCAGCCGCTTGCAGCTTTGGCGCCTGTTCCAACAGCTCCTCCAGCGTCTGCGGCGGCTGTAAATTGAGTTTCTTAAAAATCTCTTTGTTATAGAAGATGCCTACAGCGAAAAATTCAGCCGGAATGCCATAGACGCCTTCTTTGCCCTTAAACTGCCAGTTCTCGAACAATGGCAGAAGCTGATCCGACCATCCCTTGTCATCATTCATTGCACCGGATAAGTCGAGAAATGTTCCGTTATCCGCATAAATCTTGAAGGCTTCACCGCCCCATGTCTGGCTGATGGCCGGAAGATCCCCGGAAGCGATACCCGTTTTGAATTTAGTCATATAAGCGGATTCGTCGGTTATCGACTCATCCAGGACTTCGATATTCGGGTTTTCCTTCTGAAACTGCTTGATGCGGTCTCTGAATGCGACGGGACCCGGCGTATTATCCGCCCATCTGGTCATAATGCGAATGGATACCTTGTCCGGTTTGCCGTCTTGTTGATCCGATTTGTTACCGCCAGTGCTGTTGCTGCAAGCGGAAAGCGCTACCATGGATCCTGCGAGAATGACCGATATCAGCACATTTGCCAACGTTCTCATCTTCTGTACCAACCCTTCTGTATTTGGATAGATTACTCCTAAATTATAAAATGGACTGAACCTTTTCCGAAACGTGAACAAACATACTTTTCTTGGATTAAAACGACAAAAAACGACCCTTCTCCGTTTCTCGAAAAAGGGCCTTACGCCGTTATGACTTGTCGAAGTTGCGGTATTCATTCGGCGTCATTGCATGCAATGCTTTGAATAATCTGCTGAAATACGCGTTGTCTTCGTATCCGACCTCATGCGCGATCTCGTATATTTTCAGCGTAGTTTGCTTAAGCAGTCGCTTCGCTTGGTCCATTCTGATGCGCACCAAATAATCGGTGAAATTCATGTCGATTTCTTTCTTGAACAACCGGCCCAAATAATTCGGATTGACGTGAAGCTGCTCTCCAAGCGTCAGAAGCGAAATGTCCTCTGCATAATGCTGCTGGATGAGTTCAATCGCTTTCTTGACCAAATAATGGCTCGCCTCCACAATCGGACAATCGGACAACGATTCGGCTCCTAAAGTCACCATACTTTGCTGATACAGCCGGGGGATTGCAGCCAAATCGGCGATGATGCCTCCCCAACCCATGGACAGATTTTGCCGGATGAGCCGCTCGACCGTCTGCTGACTTTCCCTGATTTTGAACAGTAACGACTCTTCGGGGACATTTTGGGAGAAGAACACTAACGTGACTTGACGAATTTCGTCAACAAACACCGGAATACCAATCTCCGACAACATTTCTTCGAAAATATTTTTCAAGAAAAACCGTATCCGGTGGTCCATTTCTACAAGGTTTGAAGCATATATATGAAACAAAGCGATCTCGCTGTAATCCGGCAGGAGCATTTCGTCGTAATAGGGGATAGGGATGTTGTGGCACCAATCGCGTATCCGCTTCTCGAGCATATTTTTGTCGCGCAACCGGTTCAGCATGTTTTTCGATTTCCTCTCCACGAGCCTATCCTCCACCTTGCGGAGCAACTCCGTCACTTGCTGCTTGCTTACAGGCTTCGTAACGTATTCAAATATGCGCAAGCGGATACCGGTTATAGCGTATTCAAAATCGGCATACCCGGATAGCAGCACGACATTCGCCTCTTCGTTCATCTCCCTGATCTCTTTGACCAAATCCAATCCGCCTCTGCCCGGCATCCGAATGTCCGAGATCACGAGATCAATGGGATGAAGGGTGAACAATTCCAAAGCTTCGTTCGTGTTCTCGGCTTCCATTACAACATGCTTCGGATCGATGGATCTGATCATCCCGGCCAGTGAGGTTCTGGGTAACCGCTCGTCGTCAACCACCAAAATCATCATCTTCGTTCGCCCGCTTCCATAACAGGAATTCGCACAGTGACTTTTAACCCGCCCAATTCGCTTTTGGACAGTTCAATACCCCTGTCCAACCTATAAATCAGCTTTATTCTTTGATTTAAATTGATCAAGCCCAAACGTGTGTGGGAATCATTGGGGGAACCCCGATGCCCCAGCAAGTCTCTGTATTGGTTCTCGCTCACACCGACCCCGTTATCCTCGACAGATAACACAAGATCTCCGCCATCGCGAAACACCAGGATACGAATCAGTCCTGGACTTCGATCCATTGGTTCCAGCCCATGGATAATCGCATTTTCTACCAGAGGCTGAAAGAGCAGACGTATGACGCGGACATCCAAAATCTCATCTTCCACTTGCAAATCGACTTGAAGCTTATCTTCGAAACGATAAGTCTGCAGGGTAATATAACGCTGCAGCTGCTTCAAATCTTCCTTTAACGGAACTAAATCCGAACCGGGTTGTATCGTATATCGTAGCATTTCGCTTAACGAATGCACCATCTCCGCCGTCTGTTCCTCGCCCTTGTTATACAGCATCCAGAAGATCGTATTCAGCGTGTTGTACATAAAATGCGGCTGAAACTGCGCCCTCAGTGCAATTAACTGCGCCTGTTCCTCGCTGATCTGTTTGTCGGCCAAATCTTTTACCGCCTTGTTTAAGTCGCCGACCATTTTGTTAAAACCATGAATCAGTGTGATTACTTCCCGATTTGCATACTGACCGTGAATCGGTAGCAGGATACCTCGTCTGATTTTCTGAAAGCTCTGCGTTAATAATCTTAGTGGCCGGGATAAAGACCAGGAGAAAAGCAATACAAAAAGTATCGCCCCCGCCAAAGCGATCAATCCAATCGTAATGATGCGGTATTGCATCTGCTTCATTTCACGTTCCAACGTATGCTTGTTGACGTAGGATAGTATGGTAAACTGGCTGTACGACGAGTTGGCTTTGATAATAAATCGGTCTTCTTCCTCAATCGTTTCCGTCATGATCGACGCGTCTTGAAGTCGGAGAAGTCTCTGTTCCCCGGCGGCTATCGTTTGACCTATCTCCGACTTCTGTTTGGAATAAACGATACGATGGTAGCGGTCGACAATCCGAATATTTTCAATCTCCGCCAGTTGCTTGTCCTGACTGATGTTTTCAATGACGGTAGCAGGGATAATAACGAGAATTTGCCCAATAGGCTTCAAATCGGTCCAACTATTAACGATACGACTGCCAATTACGGCCGGAACAAGAATCGTATTTTTCATCTCGCCTCCCGCCCAAACTACGCTTCCCTCCGCTTGAGCGACGTGGGGATACCAGGCCATACTTTTCAGTTCGTTTATATTCTTCCACGCCAAGTCGAACCCATTGAAAGCCGTATAAGCATTCTCGTTCTCATCCAAAATTTGAACGATGATGCCACGGGCAAATGTCTGGCTCTGCCGCGCGATCTCTTTCTCCAACTCGTATTTCGGAATCTTGGGGGGTATTTTCATGTGGATCTGGGTCAAGTAGTCCAAAACCGCCGGACTATAAGCAAGTTGTTTGGAAAATTCATCGTATTCTTCTAATGTATTGTCCATACGCTCTTTCATTTGATTGATGGAATATAGCAAAAACTGGGTGGATTTCTGATAGAGAATTTCCGAAGACTTTTGATAGGAAAAAAAGCTGACAACCATGGTTAAAGCGAGCATAATCACACTGAATGCGAAAATTAATTGCGTCAAAATGGACATGTTTTTCAAGCTGCGCCACTCCCGAACCGATATAATCACTCCTGCTTGAACGATGTCAGAACATTCTACGATTTCTATGCGATTATAGGCGGCTTGCTGCCCTCATCTCAGCATTATTGTACCATGGGAGGGGAAATGTTTGAAGAAATTGTTCGTTGGAGCGTAAAAAGGCGCCCTTACCCCCAAAAACTTCGCGAGCGGTTGAAAGAGGATATTCGTCTTGCGGGGAGCCGACTTCTTTCGAGATCATACCGATTCGGAGCACAAAAAAAAGAAAGGGCTTTTGCCCCCTCCATATCTTCGTTCATATTGTCGAATTAGACGGATTCGGATGATGAGTCAATCGATACGCAGTCGGAGATAAACCTGTGGATGATTTGAATAATTTGGATAGATAGGAGATGTCGGGAATGCCAACTTTAGCGCCGATTTCCGCCAGCATGAGGTCCGTGGAGGTCAATAGCCACTTCGCTTCTTCTATCCTTTTTCTGTTAACGTATTGAATCGGAGATGTGCCGAAACGCCTTTTGAACACGCGGATAAAATAGTTGGGATGCAGATGAGCGCGTTCCGCCAACTCGTCGATCGTCAAGTTTCGATGATAATTTAGTTGGATATGCTCGATGACACCTTGAAGGGGTTCGGACACTGCAGCGAGTTCGACGCCTGCCACGTCGGAAGCTGCATGCTCAACATAATATGCAATCAACTTCAGCATGGCCGCTTTAATCAGCAGGGGAGCGGATAGGGACGTACCGGATTCGCAGGAAAGCAGCTCTCGGAACAGCTGCTTCGGTTCGCCGTCTTTCCCCGGTTCGAGAAATACGGGTATTTTTAGCAGATTGAACAGGTTGTTTTCCCCGACCTTGGCCGTAAAATGGCACCAATATTTCGTAAAGCGCGGGCCGTCCGTATAGGAGTAAGATTGCTTCACTCCTTGCGGCATCAGGTACCACTGCCCCGGTTTAGGCGTATACTCCGTATCGCCGATTTTCAACCAGCCTTCGCCATCGCAAATCAAATAAAATTTGTTATAGTCCGGCGTGTAATCGAGATCCCGCCAGTCGGACCAAACCTGGTTATGTCCCATTGCGGTTACGTGAACCTGAAGGTTATCGAGATAAAGCCGGATCAGTTGTTGTTGGGCATTGTCCATGGGTAATCACCGATTATGGAAAGATAGATAATTTTATACAACAAGAAGTTAGGATTCTATATTCATGAGTATACCACAATACTGCTAGGATAAGGCTGTAACAAAAAAATAGGAGGCCTGATCCGCATGGTTAAGGCGCACATCGCCAAGGGTCCTTTCGAACCCACATTTGAATCGCTCAGGAAATTCGAGTGCCCGGAATGGTTCCGGGATGCTAAGCTCGGCATATGGTCGCACTGGGGCGCACAATCGGTGCCAATGTACGGGGACTGGTACGCCAGGAACATGTATTACGAAGGTTCCGAGCAATACCGGTACCATATCCGCCATTACGGACATCCGTCAACATTCGGCTACAAAGATATCGTACAGCTGTGGAAAGCGGAGAAATTCGATCCGGAATCGCTGATGGACTTGTACGTAGCTGCCGGTGCCAAATATTTCGTCGCACAGGCGATGCACCACGACAACTTTTTCAACTACGACTCGAAAATCCACCGCTTTAATTCGGTCAACATGGGACCGAAGAAAGATATCGTTGCGCTGTGGAAAGCCGCTGCTTCCCGCCGGGGACTGCCTTTCGGGCTGACCGAGCATCTGGGAGCGACGTTCAGCTGGTTTCATTTCAATAAAGGACAGGATAAGGAGGGCCCTTATGCGGGCATCCCTTATGACGGAAACGATCCCAAGTACGAGGATTTGTATTTGCCGAACCGCGAGCATTATCAACCGGACAACCTGCAAATGGAACCGACGCCATGGTATACAATCAATCCTTGGTGGCATCAGCGCTGGTTCGACATCATCAAGGAAGTCATCGATCTGTACCAGCCGGATCTGCTGTACTCCGATGGCGGACTGCCGTTCGCTAGCGCCTGGGATCAAAGGGACGCCTCCTTGGATGACCCGTCGTTCGCAGCCGGACTGAATGCGGTCGCGCATCTGTACAATACGAGCGCTGCGGCCTATGGCGGCGTGAATCGCGCAGTCTATAACCAGAAGGACCGCAGGCAGGACGTTTACCGCATCGGCATCCTCGACATTGAACGCAGCCAGTCGCCGGACATCAGGCCTGACCCGTGGCAGACCGATACGTGTATCGGGGATTGGTTCTATAATGTGAAAACGGTCTATAAGAAACCAGGGCATGTCATTGAAATTCTGGTCGACATCATCGCCAAGAACGGCAATCTGCTCCTCAATATTCCGCAGAAGCCGGACGGTACGATTGATGACGAGTGCACGTATATCCTGCAGGAGATGGCCAAATGGATCCGGATATGCGGGGAAGGCGTGTACGGCACCCGGCCGTTCCGCGTATCGGGCGAAGGACATTCCCGCGTCGTCATTGATCATTTCAAGGAGGACAGGGTGGAATGGAACTCCGGCGACTTCCGTTTCACCCAAAAGGGAAATACGCTTTACGCATTCCAGATGCGGTGGCCGGAAGATCATCGTGCCGTCATTCGTGCGTTGACGCCGGCAGACAAAGTGGAATCGGTCCGGCTGCTTGGCGTGGGCGAAGTACCGTTCGAACAGCCGTACGGAGCGCTCATCGTTTCGCTGCCGGACCGGCAGCCGACGCCGTACGTCAACTGCCTGGCGATCGAACTCAAGCCGTAAGTGTTCGACAATCGGTAAGAGGCTACCCATTAATCGGGTAGCCAACTCCGGGTAGAAAGACCACTCGCTTCATATCACCTGTGATTTTGCTTCTTCAAACTTAGATGACAAAAGAGGGCAACCCTCACTCCGAGAAAAATAAACCGCTCTTCGGAGCGGTTTATTTTTCTCGGCTTTCATTCATGACCTATGCACTTCAAGTTAGATTCTGGTAAAAACTCAGGAAAAGCAATAAATAGCCGAGTTCTTCAAAGGTAGATTGGATCCCCCTTTGATCCATCGGCGTGACGTTTACTACTCCGTCTTACTTAATTCCAAAAGCCGGCTAACAGTCACGAGCTCGCAGCTCTGCTCCAGCAGCTCAGGCACAAACGTGATTAAGCCCCGATGAGGCTCCAAAACGCTGGCTTCGGCATCAGCGTACTAACGGCGGCGCCGATTCTGAATAATCCTTTGAAAGCCTCGTGCAAGGCCGGTATTTCCTTGTTCATAGTTTGGCAAGCCTCCTTTAGATGTCCCGTTCTTACAGGCCGTCTCCCTCATTATGATAAGGTTCTCCCCCTCCCCATTCTTTAGGATTTACCCGTCTGCCTGTACACGATCGGCTTCTCGGAAACCCGCTTCTCGAACTCTCTCAGAAAATGATGATAATGCACGTATCCGACCTCCTCCGCGATGGAACGGATCGTAGCGTCTGATTCCGTAAGCATTTTCTTGGACTCTTCAATACGCAGGTCATGTATATATTCAGTGATGCCCACGCCGTTTTTCTTCATGAATGCCTGACCCAGGTACACAGGATTCATATAAAACCGTTCCCCGATCTCCTTGATCGTAAGCGGCTTCTTGTAATTCTCCTGAATGTAACGTTCAATCCCATGAAGGGGGTGTCCAGAGTTGAATTCCTTCTGCTTCCTCAACCGGTTCATATATTCGTCCAGATAACCCCGCATGGAGTGTTCCAAGCCCGTCAGCGATTTCGGCCCATTTTGGAGCAGATCGCGGAACCTCGGCCACATGTCAGCTGTCGACGCCCCCAGCTCCCGCAGCACCTCCGTGCTCTTCAAAACCACATCCATGCTAAGCATCCGCACCACTTCCGGCGCAGTCTTATGCTGTTGGAATGAGGCGAATAAACGCTTCATGATGTCTGCCGCCTCCTGCTCCTGAAGCCGCTCCGCTGCGGCAAACAGCTCCTCCGCTGTCGCCATGGCCTGAAGATCGTAGCTGACCTCGAAACGGGCTGCGGATTCATAAACGACGAGACCTTCATCATCATGGAAAAAGTGGTGGACAGACACCTCCTTCGCCCCCGAATAGGATACCGTCAAATCCAGAAGTGAAGGCACGGACGGCCCGACCGAAACGCAAATTTCCATTCCTTGCTGCCTTAGCCCGTCAGAGACCTTTCGGGCCAAAGCAATGACATCCAGGGCATCGTCTGCCACCAAACCGGCCTGGCCGGGCATAAGGTCGATAAACATCACTCGGGGCGGGCTGGAGTATGCCGCGCAGCATTCCAGATTCTCTCCCTTCAACCCCTCGATCAGAATGTATCTCCATGCTTTGGCTTGTCGGTCCAGCTCTCCGATTTGTCCGGATACGCTCTCATCCGGCTCCTGCATCTCTCCTCGGAGAATGGGGGCAAGCACCGCCGGCAGGAGTCTGTACGACTCCAGCTCCTGCCTGCTATGCTCCTGTGCACGAACCGCAAGCTCCTGCATGATATCTTTCAAGATCATTTCCCATTCTTTATCCATGACCGGCTTGAGCAAATAATGGCGCACTCCGTACCGCAATGCGGATCTGGCATATTCGAAGTCGCCGTACCCGCTCATGATGATGAAGATCGGGTAGTAGTTTTCCGACAGCCCCCGAATCCGGTCGATCAGTTCCAAGCCGTCGATCACCGGCATCCGGATATCCGTAATGATGAGATCGGGCTTACAGTCCTCTGCAACCGCCAAAGCTTCTTCCCCGTTGGCGCACATGCCGCATATCTCGAACCCCAGCTCCTCCCATTCGGCCATTAGCCGGATGCCTTCCAATGCGATCGGCTCGTCATCGGCAAACAGCACTTTATACATTCTCTTCCAGCTCCTCCTGAGGCAGAATCAGATTCAGAGGAACACGGATCGTAACGGTTGTCTGTTCATTTTCCTTACTGTCTATTGTAAACAAGGATCTGTCGTTGTAATAAAGATTCAGCCGTTTGTATACGTTCCGCAGTCCAATATTTTTCTCTGTTGTTTCCTCTATATATAAATTTTGGAATATCCCATTCAGCTTGGCGGTGTCCATACCGATTCCGTTATCCTTGACCTTCATGACCAGATGGCGCTCATCCAACCCGGCCGAGATGCAGATTCTCCGGTCCCCTTTCACCGATTGAAGCCCGTGCTTGCAGGAGTTCTCCACCAAGAATTGGATACTCATCTTGGGAATCCGGCAGGAGAGGACCCCCGGATCGATGTCCATTTCATATTCAAAACGGTCTTGAAACCGAAACTTTTCAATCTGCAGATACATCTCGATAAAGGTGATTTCCTCTTCGATCGTCACTAGGTCATCCTTCCAGCTAAGCAGCCTTCTTAATATTTGGGACAGGTTGCGGATAGTTTCCGTCACATGCTCATACCGGTGCTTCTTGCATACGACCAGAATGGCGTTGAGCGTGTTGAACAGGAAGTGCGGATCCACTTGGCTTTGCAGCATATTAAGCTCCGCCCGCACCCGTTCCAGCTCCAAGTCCTTCTTCTGGAGTTCTAGCTTGTAGACGTCGTTGATCAGATTCCGGATTTTTTCCGTCATAAGATTGAAGCTTCGAAGAAGACCTCCAATCTCGTCCCGGCCTTCGTACATGTTGATGGGTTCGAAGCGCTCGTTTTTAACCATCTGCATATGTTTGGAGAGCCGTCTGACCCGCAGGTTGTAGGAATGCAGAATAATAAAGACGAGCACCGTCGGAATCACCGTGCTGATCAAGGCCAACGCGATGCCGAACTTCAATACCGCATTCTGTTCCTTGAGCACTCGGGATCTTTCCGGAATCCCTATCAATTCCCAGCCGCTCAAATAGCTGGCCGTTCCCAATGGACTGATGAAGTTACCTGCCGCATTGCCGCCCGACGAATCAAGAGGGTCTGCCGTGATAGGAGACAGAAGGTTATCCTCGGCAATGTAGGAACGGTTCGAATCGAGAACGATCCGTTTATCTGCATCCAACAGCTTGAACTGCAAGTAGCTCCGCTCCTTGTTGAATAGCTCCTGCAACTTGTCGAGCTGCAGGTCAATCCGCATATACTTGGTGTAATTCATTAGATCCGGGAAATTATTCAATTTGCGGATGACGCTGACATACACCATCTTCTGTTGCGGATTCATCGGGTTGATATCCAGATACGAGGTAACGATCACCTTATCCTTCGTAGCGGTCAGCTTCCGGTACCACTCACTTTGTTTATCGCTGTCCTTCAGGATAAAATAGCTCCCCCCGCTATCAATCGTCGGGTTCGAGGTGTACACGCCCAGCCTGGAGATGTACGGGTACTGGTTCGTATATTGGCGGAGCCTATCGCGCAGGTAGCTGTCATATTTTTCGTAATATGCCGACAAGTCGGCATAGGAGGTTTCCAATGGTTCGTTGAAGGCCCGGTCAGCCGCTACAGTGTTGCTTATCGAGATGCATTCGTTCACCATCTGCACCAGCTCGTAGCCTGCCCGGTCCAAAGATATTTGCAGATTCTCCCGCTCACGGGCTTCCGTGTTCCGGCTGTTCTGAATGTAAAACAGCGAATTGATACACATGATGGGAAGCAGGACGCACAAAAGATAGATGAACAGAAACTTGTATCTTAACGGAATGTCGTTGACGATATGGCTGAAAGGCTTCCATTTCCGCTTCATAGTCGGTCTCCTGTCGGGTATGTCTTAGCCTTTCTTGTATGAGGAAGGTATCATACCGGTCAAGGCTTTGAATTTCGCAACAAACTGGTCCGAATCCGAATACCCCACCCTCAAGGCGATATCGGCTATTTTGAATTCAGCCCGGCGAAGCAGCTTTTTTGCCTCTTCGATGCGGACCGTGTGCAGGTATTCGTTGAACGCCATACCAAACTGCTTCTTGAACCGTTGGCCCAGGTAAGCCGGATTCATATGAAGTTGCTCGGCTACATATTGGAGCTGCAGCTTCTCGTGATAATGCTGCTTGATGAATCCCGCGGCTGTGGATACGACACCATCGACGCGCGGGCCCTTCTCACTTGCCACCCATTCGGCCGCATCCAGGAAATCCTTCAGTACCCGGATTTCCATTCCTCCCGGGTCCAGCCGCAGCGGGGCCGCGAACCATCTCCGGGTCCAACTCTCCGAATCGGCTCCCTGTTGGATCAGCGCTTGAAGAATGTCCAGCTTGATCGCCGACAGGCTTGCCTCCACCCAAGCTTCCAATGCTTTCCGCGCCGTTAAGCTTGAAAAAAGATCACGAGCGTGAGCCCGCACGGCATCCGGGTTGCCGCAAACAATGGCCTGAAGCAACGAATCCTTGATTTCCTCCGGGATCCGGAAACTCTCCTCCTGCGTTCTATCCTGATAATAATAAACGCCCGTCAGATCGGAGGGAAATTTGCACAGCTCCGCTACAAGCGTCTCCCTGTACGCCTTATTCAGGGATGCGGCCCCCCGGACCTCACTGCTGACAGAAAAGGAATACTGCTCCCCGCATGTATGACGGATGTACCGGATGAACCGGTTCACCAGCGAGGGCAGCAGGGCCGGTCCCTTCCGGTCCGCCGCCAGAACAAAGCCGAACCGGTCTTTGCCCAGTTTAAATGGATGCACGGCAATCTCTTCAATGGCCGCCAATTCCGCCGCTTCAAGCAGATGCTGGAACAGGTTGAGCCGTTTCTGCTCTCCGGCTTCTGCTTCGATGCCGATCAGTTGGATGCACCGGATTCTCGATTCGTCATGAAGCCTAAGGAGGCTCCTGGCTTGTTCTAACCACTCCTGCCTGCCATCTCCTAAGAGAAGCTGCGAAACCGTTTCCGACCGGATGTGTTCCATAGCGGATCGGCGCAATTGATATCGAGCATCCTCCATCCGGATGTTCTCCGCTGCTTCAAGCACAGCGTTTTCCAGCTCCGTCTCGTTCAAGGGCTTCGTTAAATAATTGGAAACGCCGAATTTCATTGCCTTCTTGGCATACTCGAAATCCGCATAGCCGCTTAATACGATGAATCTTGTACGGGGGAAGCTAGCGTAAGCCCTTTCTATCAGTTCCAGACCGTCAATGACAGGCATCCGGATATCGGTAATCACCAGGTGGGGGCGGCACTCTTCCATGAGCTGCAGGGCATCCTCCCCGTCCAGGGCTTCTCCGCACACTTCGAATCCCAGTTTGTTCCAGTCCATCAGAAAACGCAGCCCCTCTAACATGATCGGCTCATCATCGGCAAATAGCACTTTTAGCATACGATTTCACCTGATTTCCTTTATTCCTAATAGATATTATAAGATGCAGCCCGCGCTCCCAGCAATGGAAAAACCGTCTCAGCCGGATGCTGAAACGGTCATCTCCGGAAACTTGCAGTCCCTTATTCTTTTACGCTGCCCAGATTCAAACCTGCCACAAAGTAGCGCTGCAGGAACGGATAAACGAACAGGATCGGCACAGCAGTTACAATCGTGATGGCCGCCCGAATCGAAGCAGGGGTAACCATAGCCTTAGACTGACCCGTATCAACCCCGTTTAAGAGAGCCGGGTCGGTATTAGAGTTCATGGTAGAGCCCAAGAGCTTCATCATTTCATATTGCAGCGTACTCAGCTTGATATCGGAAGAAGCGTACAAGAAGGTATCAAACCAGGAGTTCCATGCGCCGACCGCGATGAACAACGCAATGGTTGCGAGGGCGGGCATGCAGAGCGGGAAGATGATCCGCAGGAAAATTGTGAAATCGCCTGCTCCGTCGATCTTGGCGGATTCGACCAAACTGCCTGGGAGAGACTTGATATAGGTCCGGATCACAATCAGATTGAACGCGCTGACCATCGCCGGAAGAATGTACACCCAGAAGCTGTTCAGCAAGCCAAGTTGCTTGATCAGGAAATAATTCGGGATCAGGCCAGCGTTGAAATACATGGTCAACACGAAGAACACGCCGATGATTTTACGAAACAAATAGTGAGGTTGAGCCAAGGTATAGGCCAGCATCGTAGTGAGAAACACGCCTAGCACTGTCAATGTTACGGTTCTGGCAACCGAGATCCAGGCAGCATGATAGATCGTTCCCGAGATAAATATGGCCCGGTAATTTTGCATGCTCCAAATCCTTGGCCATAAGTAGAGGCCTCCCCGCAGCGTATCATTGCCTTCGTTAAAAGATACCGTCAGCGTGTGAAGAAAAGGGTACAGGGTGACGATGACCAGGAAGAGCATGAAGAACCCGTTCAGCGTGTTGAATAAGATCGGTTCCAAACGATTTTTCTGGATAGTAGTCATTTTCATATTCAACCCCTTATAACAGCCGCTCTTCGCCTAGGCGCTTCGCGATATGATTTGCACTCAGAACCAGGGCAATGCTGACGACCGTCTTGAAGATGCCCGCCGCTGTCGCCAGTGAATAGTTGCCAAGGGTGATCCCGTATTTCAGCACGAAAATATCAATCGTTTGCGACCAGTCTACAACCAAGCCGTTCCCCAACAGATACTGCACTTCAAATCCTGCATCCAGAATGTGGCCGACATTCATGATCAAGAGGATAATGAACGTCGCTTTAATGCCTGGCAAGGTAACATAGCGCATCTTCTGGTATCGGTTGGCTCCATCCATGGAAGCGGCTTCATATAGCGATGGATCGATGGAGGTAATCGCGGCCAGGTAGATGATGGTGTTCCAACCGACTTCCTTCCACACGTTCGCGGCGCCGACTATACCCCAGAAATATTTGCCGATGCTGAGCCACATAATGGGCTCCTTGATGAGATGAAGCTTCATTAATATGACGTTGACGATGCCGTCCTCCACGGATAGTGAGGTAGCCACAATTCCAGCCGCAATGACCCAGGACAGGAAGTGAGGCAAGTACGAAATGGTCTGAACCGTGCGTTTGAAAAATTTCACTCTGATTTCATTAAGAAGCAGCGCCAGCACGATCGCCGTCACAAAACCCAGTACCAAATTGATCAGGCTCATGCCTAATGTATTGCGGAGTACCTGAAGGAAGACGTCGTCACCCAGCAGAAATTTGAACTGATCAAAGCCCACCCATTTCTGCTTGAGAAACGGCAGAGCCGGGCGATAATTTTGGAAAGCCGTTAACCAGCCCCAAATCGGGACGTAATTGAAAATAACCAGGTAGATCAGAATCGGTACCGACATGAAGATCAACTGCTTCTGACTTTTTATCGTTTTCCAGCTGAATTCCACGCCGATTTCCGGATCGATCCATTTCTTTTTCTTAACAACTGCTGCTTTCACTTCTTGTTTCAGTATGGTTTCGGCCATTGTCCGTCCCTCCCGAACCGGAATTTGTCGTTTGTAGCGGCATTGGAAAACGGAGAAGACCTGAGACTCCTCCGCTCCACGGCAAGTGAACTATGAATTATTTGCTGCTCCAGTTCTTGATCCGCCACTGAATCTGATCGTTGATGCGATCTTCGTAGGCTTTAACATTAGCTTTAGCAATTTGGTCCGTGTATTCTTTCCAGACATTATCGAAGTCAGCCGGTTTAGCCAAAATCGCCTTCGGCAAATATTTCACTTGCAAATCGTTCAGCTTGGTTTGGGCCACTTTCGCCGGGGAACCGTCAATCAGGTCGATAGTCCAGGCTGGATAGTAGACCGGATTTTCTGGAGGCGACTTGAGGAACTCCGCCCATGTCTTGTGATTGTAAGCTTTCATCACTTCCTTATCCTCAGGCTTCAAACTGTCGTAAAATTCCTGCGGCTGCGTACGCGGATCGGTCGCGTTGCCGTCGCTGTATGAACCCTGCATCTTCGGCAGGTTCTGTAAGAAGGCCTCCGCCCTGTTAGCCAGCTTCCAGGTGTTGTCGTCCTGCTGGGTCCGCTGTTCAGGCGTACGATAAAATTTACCATCCTTGACAAGATAGTCCTTGCCTTCTTCCCCCCATTGCAGCGTCTTCTGCCATTCTTCGGACATCAGGGTATCCAGGAACTTGATGATGGCAACCGGATCCTTGGCCTTGACGGAAATGCCATAACCGCGGTTGATGTTCAGAGCAGGACGATCCCGATAGTGCTCCGTCGCACCAGGATAGACTAGCGGGAAAGGTACGTAGGTGTTGCCGAACTTACCTTGGGAGATCAGGGAATTTTCACCGTCCAGGAAATTCCATTGCTGATCGAACATGCCGATAACGCGGCCGCTGGCGATCTTGGCCAGATATTGGTCATAGTTCTGTACAAGAGCCTCTTTATCCATCAGTCCCTTATCGTTGATTTCGTTCAGCTTCTTGTAATAGTTCTTGGCGATATCCTTGTCAGCGAAGATAGAAGCCTTGGCGTTCTCCACGATAACGCCGCCGTCGTTCGCATATCCCGCCAAGTGCTCCGGCGGGTTCTGCAGCGGGAACACTCTCCAGTCGAAGTTCAGCGTCTCGAAGCCGATCCTGTCCGGATGCTGCTGCTTGGCCTTCTCTATAATAGCGAAGTAATCGTCCAAGGTCTTGGGAGTCGGGTAGCCCTGCTCCTTCAGAATATCCTTCTGCAGCCAGAAGCCAGGACCCCTGTAATCCGTCTCGTTGAACGTGCCGGAGAACACGCCGAAAGCCGGTAATGCATAGAGATGGCCGCTTGCCGGATCCTTGATTTGGTTCCAGACATTCGCGTAATGCTTCTTCAGGTTCGGCGCATACTTCTCAATCAAGTCCTCCAGAGGTATGAATGCGCCTGCGGCGATCAGCTTGTCATCGCCTGTCATGACGTCCGGATAATCGCCGCCGGCAATCATGACGCCCATCTTCTGGAGAAGGTCGCCGACCAGAAATTCCATCTTCAGGCTGACGCCGGTTTTATCCTTGATCATCTTGTAGATTCGGTTGTCCGCAGTAGGCTGCTGGTAAGAACCTCCGATGAACATGGAAATCGTCATGGGCTTGATCGCTTCCGCTCCTTGGGAAGCCGCAGGGCTTCCTGAAGCATCGCTTGGTGCCGCGCTGGATGTGTCCGAACCGCCGCTCGAGCCGCTGCAGCCTGCCAGTAAGACACCGAGTGTCAATACAGGGATGATCACTTGAAAAGCGGATCGTTTAGTTTGCAATGCCATTTTTTCTTTTCCTCCCTTTTTGTATCCTGCTGTTAGCGCTTACTTGGTGATATATCTAATTATACCCATCAAGAATGCGCTTCCAATTCACAAAATAAAGGTCTTACCCCTATAAATTAATGGTGAGCAATTTGCTTGTGATTGTCCGCTTCTGCGTATTCGTCCTTTCTGCCCGGAAAGACAACCGGATAAAATTATATGCACCGTTGTTCCATACATTAAAATCATGAACACCATTTTTTAGAAGGACCTGGTAATAATCACCGAGAAACTCTCCCGCGGTGTCCGTGAGCCCTTCAACCGATTTGGAATAGTTGTCTACTGCAACTCCATCCATGTCGCCGCAGGTCATATAAAGCAAATGAAGCCTGTGGCTGCATGAAGCGATACTGGCGCCCAGAACCTTGCCGTCGCTCGACGTGGGAGCATTTGAAAAGGCACCGATATAAGCGAATAGATCCTCCATACCTGGCGCGAGCACAGTCGTATCAAGCCCATTTTTCCAACTGCTCTTTGTTCCGGTATATGCTACCGCATCGCATCTGTAACCGCCGAGGACCATATTCAAGGATTGCATACCACCCATCGAAAGGCCTGCAATTGCCCTGTGCATGCGATTATATTCGATTCTCTCTGGAGACGCGTTTTTTATAACGGCGAATGTATGGAATTCAGATTCAATAAAGGGGATCAGATCATATCTCAGCTCATAATCGAAATAATAGAACCCAAGCATGTTGGTTCCTAAGGAATTGAACGTACAGTCCGTCCAGTCGAACGCGCTTCTGCCGTTGGGAAAAACGACGATAAGCGGATGGATATCGCCGTTAGCGATGAGATTATCAAAGATATTGCATATGATATAATTCCCGTCAGCTTTGCCGTTGCTACGTAACCATTCGTAATGATCTCCGCCTACTCCGTGGAGCAGATACAATACTTTGTATTTGGTATCCGTATCCTGTTCATTATAACCTGCAGGCAAATAGATGTTGCATTTTTTAATGATTTCGCTTCCCTTAACGGTTTCTCTTCCCGCTTCTCTGGCGTCGATGTTCTGATCTGTAACAAGCTGCCGCGACTGGTTAATATAGTTCCTGACCGTGTATGAAACCTCATGAACGGTACCTTGAAGTTCCTTTTTAACTGCCCGTTTATATCCGGCAGGCACAGCCGTCACATCCATGTTTTTCATGGTTCATCCAAACCCTTTCGTTTCAATCAATAAGGATCGATCGTCCGAATCGTTCCATCTTCGTTATAGTGTAACTCCGTGTATTTGACGCAACGCTTGTGGTTAACGCCTTCGGACAAAGAACTGTCATGGTAAAATAAGTACCATTTGTCTTCGAACTGGACAATGGAGTGATGAGTTGTCCAGCCGATAACCGGAGTTAAGATCGTGCCCTTGAAGGTATACGGTCCCAACGGATTCCGGCTGACGGCGTATACTAATTTATGGGTGGTGCCCGTGGAGTAGGACAAGTAGTACCAGCCGTTATATTTGTGTACCCATGGTCCTTCAAAATAGCGCCTATCCTCGTCTCCAGCGAGAATCGGGCCGCCGTTTTCGTCAACGATCGAAATTTCTAGTGGAGCGGTTTGAAATGAAAGCATGTCCTCGCTCAGCAGAGCGACCCGAGGACCAATCGCAGGCTCCTCCGCCGCCGGCCCCACCGCTTCCGGCTCGAAAGTACCGGTCTGCCATTTTTCCAATTGACCGCCCCAAAGACCGCCGAAATATATGTATGCCCTATTGTCGTCATCAACAAGCACGGCTGGGTCGATACTAAAGCTTCCCTCGATATAAGACGGTTGAGGAAGAAAAGGACCGGCCGGTGACTTGCTGGTCGCTGCACCGATTCGAAAAACCCCATTAAGATCCCGGGCAGGAAAGTACAAGTAATAGGTGCCGGCCTTAAAAGCAGCATCAGGAGCCCAGAGTTGTTTGGAAGCCCAGGGAATATCTTTCAAATGAAGGACTTGGCCATGATCGATAACGGGGGACTCGAAGCCATCCATGGATAGAACATGATAGTCTTCCATTGCATATTGATCCCCATTGTCATTATCAGCGCCGTCATGATCGAGATCGTGTGACGGGTAGATGAAAATTTTCCCCTCAAATACGTGCGCCGAAGGATCGGCAGTGAAGATATGGGTGACAAGCGGGTGATGAGGTTTCGGTAGATTGTACATACTTGCTCTCCTCTATTTTATTTATTATGGTTATTCATTTACTTTTCATTGCGGCTAATGCAATCGGCATGGATACCCATAACTTCTTTTTCGTAAGCCTCCCCCCATTTTGCTTCTCCTTATGGATTTGATTTTATCTTGCTCCTTTATTATGAGACTTTGTATGCGATTACAAAATAAACAGATTAAAGATCTATCCCCCCTTTAATAAAGATACGGGATAACATATTTAGAACACTTGCATAAAATAGCACCTTAATTTGGCATGCGTTTGCATTTCCAGACAAGCAGGACCATGAGGCCGTAGTACGGGAACCAAATCGATCGGAATGAGTGCTTTGCGCGATATGTTGATGAATTCGCTCCCTAAATATCGACATAATCCGTCTTCAGCCTGCGCAGACTTTCTTCCAAACTGGATTCAATTCTCGAGCTTGAAAAGTCGAACGTTCCACACCATATCTGCCGGCTTTTGAAGATAAATAGAAGTTCTCGCGAGACGCTTGACTGATCGCTTTGCCTAATACCGTTTCGACTTTAGTGGCGCCATAATAAGGCGAAACATCAATATAATTAATACCGGCGTCAATAGCCGCATGTACTATTCGAATGGCTTCCGCGTCATCCGTTTGGCGAAATACGGAACCAAGGGAGGAAGCGCCGAAGCTAAGCTTTGAGACTTCCAATCCTGTTTTTCCTAATGGGCGATACTTCATAAAATCACTCCGTCCTTGAAAATAGCAATTTCCTTACTCGTTTTTCGGATACTAAATGTTTGTGTTTCGAGCTTAATCGCTCCTTCATCATAGCTTGTAAAATTCTCTTGCATTTTCTCCAAATAATCTTGCTCTTTCTTGTTTTCCCCACGACTTCGGTATGGCACTTTCGATAATTTCCAGAACTTCGTCATAGGTAGCTGCAAGCAAGCAAACCGGCCAATCCGTTCCGAAAATGACCCGTTCAGGTCCGAAAACTTCCAAAACATGTTCGATATATCGTTTAAAATGCTGCGGTTCCCATGCTTGATGATCGGCTTCCGTCACCATGCCGGAAACTTTGCAATATATACTCTGATGTTTAGATGATGCACGTTCGATTTGCACAGCCCATGGCTCAAACACCTGCTCCGCGATACGCGGTTTGCCGATGTGGTCAATTACACCTCTCAATCCTGGAACGGCGTCGAGCAATTCATTAAGCTCGTTTAACTGATTCGATGTCACGAGCAGATCCACGGGAAAACCCATTTTCGCATAATATTTAAGCGCTTCCACGAACATGGGCTCGAGCAGTTTGCTTGCATCGGACATTTCTTGGATCATAATGCGAAAACCAACGAATTTCGGATGTTCCCGCCAACGTTCGAAATACTCCCGGTGAGATGGATCAAATAAATCCAGCCATCCGACAACGCCTAGAATCGAGTCCGAACGATCAGCAAGTGTAAACAAATACTCTGTTTCCTGATACGTAGAGGCTGCCTGAACGACGATGGTGCCGTCTATGTTGTGTTTCTTCAAATGAATTTCGAGATCTTCAGGCAGATAGTCTCTGTACAACACCGGTAGTTCAGGTGTAATCCATCCATAATCTGTTCGAGACATCGACCAATAATGTTGGTGAGCATCAATACGCATGGGAAAGTCCTCTCCTCTCGTCATGATTTTATTTTACGATATTAATAAGAATTTAAAATATCAGTTAATTGCAAATTTATATCCGATTTTGATATATTTGAACCAAACATAACTTACTGGAGGTCATCTGGGTGCAACCGATTCGCAAACCATTTTTTCTGGATCCGATCTTTCCATTCGAAATGGTTTATAAAGGTCTTTTTATCGATGATGCCATCTGCGAAAAAGAACAGGGTGATTTATTCCTCATCCCCGGCAACACCATCCACCGCGCATTTCCCTCCGCCATCGAACCTATTGTTTGCAAGCAGTCTCGCTTGGTGATGGATATGAATCACTTGCGTGCTTTGAGATTGTCCGAAAAAGCGTGTGTCAGCGCCAGCCACCTCGCTTAACTCATATTTAACAAATAATCCCTATTCATATTAATTATTCCAAAATATAAAATAAGGAGACCGCTGCGTGAGCGGCCCTTTTTATTCCACTTATTTTGCTCTTTGACTGCGATACCAATCGTTAACTTCTTGAGAAATCTTATCTCCCCCGTAAGCGAACCACTTGTTCACAAATAAATCAAAGTCGCTTTCAGGAGCATTGTTGAACATGATTTCTTGGAAAGTCCGCTGTTCAAGTTTTTGAAGAAGCTCCCATTTTGTTTTCATAATTGGAGTAGGCGGCTTTGCAGCAGCGCCTCTGCAATCCCTGCCGATCCGCTCCATCTTCATTCTGCTATGAATTACCGTGGAAAGCTTCGTTTACAGTTCTACAACCGCTTTAATCACGCCGGTCTCCTTCGAGCCGAACCGATCAACCCTTCACTCCGCCCACGGTCATCCCTTGTACGAAGTGCTTCTGCAGGAAAGGATAGACGAGCAGAATCGGAACGCTGGCGATGATGGTCATTGTAGCCCGGATGGAGGTCGGAGTAACCGTGGTCACGTTTCCGCTTTGCGCATAGACGTCGCCGGACGATTGAGAAGTTGCAGTATTGGAAGTTTGCAAAATCTTCATAAGCTCATACTGCAGCGTGCTCAGCTTCAAATTGGATGAATTGTAAAGGAATACATCGAACCAGGAGTTCCACTGCCCTACCGCCACAAACAGAGATACGGTAGCCAGCGCCGGAATGGTCAGCGGTAGTACGACCCGCATAAAGGTAGTAAATTCGCCCGCACCATCGATACGGGCTGATTCCAAAATCCCTTCGGGCAGCCCCTCTATGAAGGAGCGAATCACAATCATATTGAACACGCCGATAACGCCGGGAACAATATACACCCAAAACGAATCGATCAGACCAAGATTCTTGATGAGCAAATAGCCGGGAATCAGGCCACCGCTAAAATACATCGTAAATACGAAGAACATGGTTACGAACTTGCGCAGCACGTAATCCTGACGGCTGATGGTATAAGCCAGCATAGCCGTACTCAACACGGAAACCGCCGTTCCGATGACGGTCCGCAGCACGGAAATGAACGTGGAATGGTAGATAGAGGATTCTCCGAATATATATGTGTAGTTCTCCAGCGTCCACAGTCTTGGCCACACGTAGACGCCGCCCTTGATGGCATCGTTTGCGTCATTGAAAGAAACGGCAAGCATATTGACGAAAGGATATAAGGTGACGATCATCAGACAGATCATGAAGACGATGTTGCAGGTATCAAATATTTTATCGCTTAAGTTGGAATTACGTAAACGGGACGATTTCATATTTCGCATGATGGCGAGCCTCCTTTAGAACAATCTGCTTTCGCCCATTTTCTTGGCGATAAAGTTGGCGGAAAAGAGGAAGATGAAGCTGACGACGGTCTTGAACATGCCTGCAGCCGTTCCCAGCGAAAAATTGCTCATCGCCATACCGTACTTCAGCACGAATATATCAAGGTTTTCGGAATAGTCCGCATTCATTCCGTTGCCTAGCAGATACTGCGGCTCAAATCCCGATTCAAGAATATTCCCCAGACTCATAATCAACAAAATAATGATAACCGGCTTCAGACCCGGAAGCGTAATGTGCCGAATCCGCTGGAACCGGCTTGCGCCATCGATTTCGGCTGCCTCATATTGGGCCGGGTCGATGGTGGTAATGGCCGCCAAGTAGACGATGGTATTCCAGCCCACGTCTTTCCACACCTCGGAGACTCCGAGAATGCCCCAGAAATATTCCCCTTTAGCCAGCCACAGCACCGGATGGTCAATGAGATTAAATTGGGTCAAAATCTGATTGACAATCCCCTCTGTCGATAAAACCGTCAATACAATGCTTGACGCTACCACCCAGGAGATAAAATGGGGCAGATAGCTTACGGTTTGAACGACCCGCTTGAACAAAATATGTTTCAATTCATTCAAAAGAATGGCAAGCGTAATGGCGGTCACGAACCCTAACACCAGCTTAATGGAGCTCATGACCAAGGTGTTCCTTAGTACCCGGTAGAAGGTATTGTCCTGGAAGAGAAAGTTAAAATTGTTCCAACCGATCCATTCCTGAGCAAACAACCCCTTTGCCGGCCGGTATTTTTGGAAGGCCATTGTCCAGCCCCACAGGGGGACGTATTTAAAAACAAAAGCCCAAATCACAAAAGGGATGGACATAAATACAAGGGACCGCTGATAAATCAGGCGTTTAAAAAACGAAGACTGATTTAATTGTTTACCCAAAGCAGCGCCTGCTGACGAAATCGCAGGTTCTATCGGTTTCTCCACCTGGCAAAACTCCTTTCCGCAATCCAGAAAAATTCGATCTTACCACTTGCCGGCTATCCGATCCTTCACGGCCTTGGTGATGGTATCCTCATAGACCTTCTTGTCCAGCTTGTTCAGCTCGTTAATATATTCGTTCCATGTCGATTCGAATTTATCGGGAGATTCCAGAATCAGCCTCGACATATATTTCTTTTGAAGATCATCGGATTTGGTTGTGAAGATTTGTTCCGGCGAGCCTTGAGGAATGCTGATGGACCAGGCAGGGAACCATTTGCGCTCATCAGGCTTATTGAAATAATCGCTGAAGGTCTTTGCACCGTACGCTTCAAGAATCTTCTTGTCTCCATCGGTGTACAATTTAGTTGCTACTTCCGGCTGGTTGCCCGGCGAAAAAGCGTTGCCGTCCTTCAGAACGGAGTTGCTGCCGTATTTGGGCCAGTCGCTGGCGAAATAGGTGAACCCGAAGGTGCGGCTCAGCTCCGGATCTTCATGGTATTTGCTCTGGTCATCCTTGTAGTAAAAGCGGCCCTTTTCATCCACACTGTACGTTTGATCCTTAATTCCCCATGAAAGCAGAATCTGATTTTCTTCTTTCAGCATATTATCGAAGTACTTGATAATGCGAACCGGATCTTTGGCCTTCACCGTAATACCGATGGCATAGTTGCCGACAAATCCGGGCGGATCGATGTATTGATCTTTAATTCCCTTATCGAATACGATCGGAAGCGGCGCATAGCGCTTCTCGTCAATGCCTGCCGCCTTCAGGTTTTTGTTCGCGTCCCCTACCTGCCAGGCATAGTTAAAGTAACCGAGCACCCGACCGGAGGTCAGCTTCGCCAAATATTGGTCCTTGTTCATGGTGAAAGACTCCGGATCGAACAGACCAACGGCACTCATTTCATTCAGCTTCTTGATCCATCGCTTCTGATATTCGGTTCCCGCTACGATCTTTGCTTCATTCGTTTTCATATCCACGATGACGCCGCCGTCGTTAGGGTAACCTGCCAAGTGCATGGCCGGGTTTTGCAGGGTGAAGAAATTGTTGTTTACACCTGCCGACACAGTAAAGCCAACAGTATCCTTGCCATCCACTTTCGGATATTTTTCCTTGTACTTTTTGATCAGATCAAAGTATTCGTCAAGGGTCGTGATTTTCGGATAACCGAATTCTTTCAGTACAGAACGCTGAATCCAGAAAGCGCCTCCGCCGATATCCGGCCCTGCCATATATCCTTGGTCAGCCGTGAAGGGAAGCGTATAAACTTTGCCATCCTTTGCCTTCATTTTATTGAAATAAGGACCGTACACGCGCTTGATATTCGGTCCGTACTTCTCAATCAGATCATCCAGCGGAATGTAAGCTCCCGCATCCATCAACTTGGCCATCTCGCCGCTGGAACTGATGACATCTGGATAATCTCCGCTTGCGATCATGACCCCCGCTTTGGTAGCGCTGTCACCGACAAGGTATTGCAGCTTGAAATCCACACCGGTTTGCTTTTGCAATTCCTTGCCGATCGTTGTTTCACTTGCCAGTACATCCTTTTTGCCCTGCGAAAAGAGATAATACGAGTATGTAACAGAGGTTTTATTCTCGGATTCCGCTGTTGCTGATGCTCCCCCTGTCGGAGCGGATGAGGCGCTATCCTTGCTACCGCTGCACCCTGCCACTGCAGACGTTATCAGCATAGCCGCCAGCCCCGAAGTCAACACTTTTTTTACAACCATTTGACTTATTGCCCCTTTCGAATTGGATGATGCCTTGTAGACGCTTTCATTATATCAGCAAACCCAATTGATAATTAGACAAGAAAGTTTAGTTCATAGTATGAAAAGTATATGGAAATGCCGCATCCCTATAGTTTCTCCGTGAGCAGAGGCAGTACAATCTCAATGCGCGTACCTTTCCCTTCCTTGCTGTGGATGTTGAAAGCAAATCGCTCTTGATAGATGAGCCTAAGTCGGTAGAATGTGTTTTTGATTCCGACCCGTTCTCCCATGACATCGTCCTTAGCCAGATATCGGTGGATTTCTTCCAGCTTGGACGGGGACATGCCGATTCCGTTATCCTCCAGTGTAAATTTTAATTCGTTGGACTGAACGCCGATACGGATATGAATGATCCCCTTCTCCGGAACGGATTCAACCCCATGAATACTGGCATTCTCCACGAAGGGCAGGAAAATCATATTCGGAACCATACAATCGACTGCATGTTCATCTATCTGAACGTCGTATTCCAACTCGTCATCGAATCGGTATTTCTGAATTTCAAGGAAGCTTTTAATTACCTCCAGCTCCTCGCCTACGGTGATCCAATCCCGACTCCAGGATATCGATTTGCGGAACATTTTGGCCATGTTATGGATAATATCCGCCGTCTCGTCTTCACCTTTGATCACGCTTCTCATACGTATGGATTCCAGGGCGTTAAACAGGAAGTGGGGATTAATCTGACTGTGCAAGGCATGGAGTTGGGCCTGCTGCTGCTTTAGTTCCAGATCCTTCTTCTGGATATCCGCAAGGTAAACGTCGGTAATTAAACTGTCGATTCGTTCTGTCATCCGGTTGAATTCGTTCGTTAGCTGGCCGATTTCGTCCCTCCCCTCCTCGTGCGGGATGGTCTGGAAGTTTTGGTTTTTTACCTTCTTCATATGCTTTAGAATCCGCACAAGACGGACATGCAAAGACCGGGACATGGCGGCAATGATCATGGAGGGAACGACGAAATTAATGCACGCGAGCAAAATGACGAAAGAACGCGACTTCCGGACTTCATTTAAGACGATCTCTTTGTTCATAACACCGTGCAGCGCCCAACCTTCCAAATAATTGATCCCCGTATACGAGGCCTCGAAGCTCTCGGACTTTGACGGCAGAGGAATATCTTGGTACAGAACCGTCTGCAGGGCCCAATCGACATCTGAATCATTGCTGAACCGTACCCGCCCCTGGGGGTCGACGAGATACACCTTACCGTCAAAGCCGTTGTTGTGAAAATATTGGCTGATGGTCTTCATGTTCAGATCGATCTTGAGAATTTGATTGAAGCCGTTCGTGTAGTAGTTGTCCAGCCTCTGAATCAGGCTGAAAGACCGATCCGAGCATATGAGGGTAGGGAAAGGCGCGGAAAAAGACTTAAACTGGGTATACCAATCGGAGCTCTTCATCTCGTCGGTCAACGGCTCTATATAGCCGGACAGGATGGTGGGATTATCCGTGTATACTTTATACTGCATGGCACTTTGAAGATTTTTGTCGGAATTGGAAAATGTCCCCTTAAGATAAGAATTATAAGCTTCCACATAGTCAATCGCGCGTGGATAGCGGTGGGCAAGATTTTCGTTAAAGGTACGGTCGGCATAAAATGAATAGGATAAACCCGCTGCTTGGTCAACGACTGCTTTCAGCGATCCTTTGATATTTTCCAAGGCCAAATTGGCATCGCGGATTTTCTGGTTGCGGATATTCGTAGTGGTCGCATTATAGAATACGACATTTGTCATCACAATGGGAATGAATACAGACAGCACATACATGAGCAGCAATTTGTCACGCAGCTTCATATTATTCAAATGAATTTTTCTCACGTAAACACCACCTGTCTATTCTTTTTTTACCAGTTTGTTTCGATACTCCATTGGTGATAATTTTTCCAACTTTTCAAACTGGGTTACGAAATAGTTTGCATTCTGGATGCCCACCATTGCCGCAATCTCATACATCCGCAGGTCTGTTTGACGAAGCAATTTTTTGGCTTCCTCCACTCGCAGTTCAAGGAGGTAATCATTGAAATAGACGCCGTAGTGCTTGCGAAAGAGCTGCCCTAGATAGACGGAATTCAGATAGAATTGAGCGGCAATGCTTTTCAGGTTAATACTTTCTCTATAATGCGTGTCGATATATTTCTTAATCCTCGCGATATCCCCTTTGGACTTCTCTTTGCGCAGTTGGGCAATATGCTCGGCCGCTTCTGTAACCATTAGCATAAAGTGCTCCTTCAGCTGCCGTAAACTCCAGGTGCAGTACTCCCTTTCCATCATTTCCAGCAACCGCCGTTGCCCCTCATCATTACCATCCATTTGCTTTATTATCCTCATAACTCTGGTAATGAAACGGGAAAGCGAGCCGACAACGGCCGGTGGAGTAAATCGCCGGTCATGAAAAATCTGAAACATGCTGTCTATCATTTGTCCAAAAGCTTCTTTATTGTTTTCTTCTAACTCCACCATTAACTGGTTGCACATGCCTGAGTCCATTTCGAAAATGTGAAAAACCTCCAGTACAGCAGCGACCGAATATTCCTCTTCTGTAAGCGCTACCAATCTTTTTCTGTCGATCGCTGCTGCCAGTTTCTGAAGTGAGGCCCCCAGTTCCTTCACATCAATGGGCTTCAGGATATAATCTTGAACCCCATAACGGATCGCCTGCTGGGCATAATTAAAATCGTTGTAGCCGCTGATAATAATGAATTCAGGGTCAATTCGCCCTGCTTCCTTTATGCTGCGGATTAGATCCAGCCCGTCCAACACCGGCATCATAATGTCGGTAATGACCAGATCAGGCTCCAGGCGGTTGATCATGTCTAGAGCTTCCCCGCCGTTTTTCGCCTCGCCGACGAGGGTAAACTTGTACTGCTCCCATCGGATCAGCTTTTGCAGCCCTTTACGAACAAATACTTCATCGTCCACTAACAACACCTTGAACATGAGTTTGCCTCCTTCTGAAATCCTGTTCAGATTGGAAATTATTCTATCATATATAATTGATTCCAAAAAGAAGCCAATACCAACGAGAAATGGAAATCCTTTGTGACTTTATTGCCGGCGATTCTCGTATGAATTGGGTAAAAAAATAGAGGCCCAGGGATTCATAAGATAGAATCCGCCGAAGCCTCTTTTGTGACAGCCCAATATCATTTATAAAACTACGGCGTTGTACCCGTCTCCGCTTCATAAGTGGTGCCGCTGACGGTGTTGCCACCCAATTGCCCTACAAAAGTGGTAACACTTTGGGCAGGAAGCTGGGCTGTAAAGGAACCGCCCGACACATTGATGGCCGATCCGGCTGCCATATTTCTGCTGCTGTCCGTTACCCATGGAGATATCCTCGAGGTCGTCCCATTCTGCAGGACAAAGTTTTGGCTTATTGCTGATGTGCCTCTGTTAATTGCAACAATAACCACCTTGTTGTTCCCTTTGTATGCAGATGTGTAAACATTTGTATTGGGATTCTTCGTTGCATCAACCCTTACATATCCGGGACGAACAAATTTCGAGAAATGAGCCATATTATAACCACGCTTGCTTATCGTACCGTCCTCTTTCATAGGCCCGTATTGCCTGCGGATGTACCACCATACATATGCCTGAAAATCTGCCTCTACCATCGCATTGTGTATATGATAGGAAACATCCAATGCCTCGGGCCAGCGATCCGCCGAGTTGTTATCACTATTTGGATAGTAAACTTCCGTCATCCAGAGATCTTTTCCCGCTCCTTTTTGTTTGAAAAGAGGATAAGCAAAATCACTGAACTTGGTACCATAAGTATGAGCGCCAAGAATATCCATATTAGCAAGAGCCTGCGGATCGTTCAAAATAGGGTCCGACATATTTTTCAGGTAAGAAAATGACTCCGGCGCGATTACCCTGCAATTAATGGATCCGGCATTTTCTTTCATAAAGCGAAGCATTTCTTGTGGAGTCCACCATGTCCAAGTATGTGCATAATCAGGCTCATTTTGGACAGAAATAGCATACAGATCCACACCATTATTCTTCATGTATGTAACGAAATCATTAAGATGCTGAGCATACGCAGCGTACTTGTCGTATTTTAGCCGCTTTGCATTTGTATCCCCATTACGATTGAAGGTTTCGACCATATCGCTGGGAGGATTCCATGGCGAAGCAAAAACGATGGCTCCCTGTTCGATCGCACGTTTGGCAGTTGGCAATTCCCGATACCAATTATTCCGATTATCGTCGACATAGATTCTTAAAACAGAAAAGCCTAACTGATTATCCCCATTACCAAAAGCTGTTTCTCTTTGGGCTGCTGTCAAATCTCCAATCCAGGCCGGGTGATTGATGCCTCCAAAACCGCGAATCACTTGTTTTTCCGCCGATAAATTAACTTGTACATCACTTGCTGCCGAGACTTTGGCAGGCGCCGGCACGGTTAACATGAGCGGCAGCGTAATTGCACATGCCAATAATACATGAATTGATTTTTTAACACCTGAAATCATTACTTTCATCTCCTCACAAACTGATATTTTGGCAACTTCCGTTTTACGGCTGTTAAATAACCTGTCTGACCACCTCCATGCCTTGTAGGCGCTTTCATTCATTATATCAGCAAACCAATTTCATGATTAGACAAGAAAGTTTAGTTCGTAGTATAAAAAGTATATGAGAATCTGCAAAGGGGGATTGGCCAAGTGGAGCTCCCAAAAGTGAATGTTGAAAATATGAACATCAAGATTTCGTTAGGCGGTTTATTATTAAACGTTTTGTATGTTAAATTCGGGGTCTTTTATCAATCCTTTCTCGAACACAGCCATAGCATGAAAAGCTACGAACTACATTATATTCCTCGGGGACACGGAATCTTGATAACAAATGGCCGCAAATATGCGATTCATCCTGGCACGCTTTACATGACGGGCCCGGATATTGTGCACGAGCAAATTACGGACCTCTCCGACCCTATGGCGGAATACTGCATATGCTTTGAAGTGTTGGCCCATCATTGTAACGATGATCCGGATCTTTCCTTTATTGCCGAACAATTCGTTCAAACAACCTTTTGGTTTGGTCAGGACAAGCAGAATTTGATGCCATTATTCGAGCAGCTCTCCTATGAAACAGCCAACCATTATATCGGCTACTACCTGACGGTTCAACATATAATCGAGCAGATCGTCATCAAACTGGTCAGAAACTACACCGACAATTATCCGACCACCTCAGCTATGCCGCTTAAAACCTTGGACGACGAGAGAGTCGTTATCATTGAAAACAGTTTTCTGTCAAACTTTCATGATTTAACCATACAGAAGCTCGCTCAAAAACTGGGGCTAAGCGTCAGACAGACGGAGAGAACCATTCAACAGTATTATGGCATATCGTTTACGCAAAAAAAGACCCAGGCAAGAATGACGGCTGCCGTCCGCTTTCTTTCTACGACCTCAATGTCCATTAGCGAAATAGCGCAGCATGTCGGTTTTTCTTCATTGGAATCTTTTTGTACCGCCTTTAAGAAATACTACAACGTCTCGGCAGGGGAATTTCGCTCTTTGCGAACCCCCCTCGAGACATAGCAACGAAAAAACGTTACAAATCGCGGTTATCCCCACACGCCTCAAGCATCGCATCTTTCAGCCAAAATAAACGCAACTGTAACGTCCATACCTGAATTCAGCGTTAAGCGAATATACTTGCCAAATCCATCGTCAAGCGTCTTTGTTTCTTGGCCGTTAACCATTGCTTTCGTCCAAGGAAGGCCCGCTTTTACATGGATGTCATTATGGTCTGCACCTGATTTTAATGTAACGCGTACAACGTTGGTGTCCCAAAATAACTCTATGACCTCCACCCGGGTCCTTGTCATCAGTCCGTTTATGGACCCCGATTTCCAGTCGGAAGGCAGAGCCGGAAGAACTTCAATTTCAGATGTATTGGAAAATAGCAGCGCTTCATTTACTGCTCCCACAGTACCAAATAATGTATCCGTGCAGTAGCAGTCGTTTCTTCTGTTGGTGTCATGGTCTGTCATCAAGGAAGTGTAGTATCCGGAATCCGTCATCATCGGCAGAAGGGAAGAGATGACACCGTCGCCGTTTTTTAACCTGGCGTAAACAAGAGCCTTGTGCATCCAGCCGTGTCCGGCTGTCGCGTCTCCTGTATTATATTCATTTCTGTTCTCTACAGCCGTCTTGGCTGCTTTAGTCAACTCCATATTGTTCTGCGTTTCATACGCTGGCCATGCCGGGTAGAGATGGCTCAAATGGCGGTGATTGTTGTTTTCGGTGTATTCATTCATCGCCCATTCGCGTAAAGCGCCGTCCTTGTCAACCTTATAATCCGGCAGCAGTTCCAGCAACGTTTCCCATTTGGCGGCTGCGGCTTCATATCCGTCGCGCTTTACCGCCTTTTCCATGGTGATGACCATATGCAAACCGTCCCGCGCCGCGGAAATATCCATTGTAGCATTTGCCGTTATCGTACTGTTGTAACCGATCGGGTTATTCTCCGGCGAGTAGGTTGGGATCAACATATATTTCTCCCCCGGGTGTAACGCCGTCTTGTCTTTCTCATAGCACGCATTACCGTTTATATCCGTATAGTATTCCGGCGTACATAGCTGCTCCCAGAAATTAGCCTGCTTTGTCAGCAGCGGAAGCAAAATATCCTTTTCCAAGTCCAAATATCCTTTTTCGATTAATTGGTCGAATTCTTCGTCCGTCAGCCCTCCGTCCTCTACACTGAGAAGCGGTTTCAGATCATGGATTCTCATATTAGTGTGGATTGCAATCTGCCGGTTACCGTAACACTGCCAATATTCGAAGATGGGAAGCAGACACCAGCTCGCCCCTGCATTCCAATACTCAAATGGATAATCATTGTCGTATTCCACATGCATTCCGCGATCGCCATCCGAATTTACCGACACCTGCAGGGCATCATGCATCCCGTAGGCCATTCGCGCATTGTATTCGAAGTCGGGGGCATTTCTCAAGAAGAACGTGATATACCCAAGCTGCGCTTGCGAGAAATGGCCTGTATTCATGGGAGAAACCTGCAAATTCACGTTGGCGTCAAGGGTATAGATGCCACGCCAGCCGGGATTCCACTCCCCGGTCCACATTCCATACAACCTCGGCGCGCTTGAACCGCTGCAGCAAATTAAGGCATATCGTCCCTGGCTGTACACCTGCTCCATAAAAGCGTGATTGATTCTAGCTTTGGATATCTTTTGCTCATTGATTAGCGTTAAGTTGTCTGCACGCTTGAAGTCCTCGTCGCCTTGAAGCGTAAAACATACTGCGTTAAATTCTGCGGACTGTTTCAGGGCATGCGGCGCAAGGGCGGCATTGTAATCGAAATTACCGAAGGAATCCTTATACTTTTCCGCAACGGCGTTCGTGTTTCTAAAAAGACTATCAACTATAGCGTATTGCGTCATTCCGGCAAAATCTTCGATTTTGCCAATCTCCAATGTCCTGTTCGATTGTGTGATTAAATAAACGGCATCGGCATCGATGACTTGAATCGCAGGATTCTGTTCTGTTCCAACATTCATCGGTTCATTCGTCTCAGCGAGCTGCACAAGTTTCTTGGTTCCGTTAACAACGATAACCTGCGTCACGCCGGCGTACCCTCCATGGATCAGCTCGCTGCCCGGGTAGGACGGGTAATGGACAACCTGTGCGATATATTCCGCATTCGGTTCCACCAGCTTTTTATATTGGAGCGCCGTTACTTCGGACATACCATCCCGCGCTTTGTACATACTTGAAATGTCATCAATGGCAATGATCATGTTGATCTTTTTGCCGGCAGAGGATTGTTCGATCTTCGTAATCGAAACATTGTCCTCTCTGGATGTAAATGAGGTTCGGATCCACTCGCCAAATTCATCGACGTAACGAACTCCGGTTTCGGCCGTTTCATAATTCGTCCATCTTTCATAACCGGACACGCTTCCCTTATAAGTCATGCTTAATCTGAGCTGGTGGCCCGGATGATAGCTGTAAAAAAATGTTCTTCCCCTTGTTTTACCGTCCGCATGGGTAATCTTCCATTCATCATTTAGGTTGAAAACATTCCATCTGGCATCAGCAAGCTGCCCCGGTAATTCTTCCGGAATCACTCTAGGATCTCGAGACGGATAGTTGAACCACATGTATTGGAAAATAAAGGTATCCGAATACGGGGATCCTGACGTGATATACCCGTTTTCGCCGTTTCCGCTAATCATGCCTTCCCGCCACACGGATCCGGGGTTTGTTCCTGGTACCTCTTTATAGGTGTTAGCGTAATTTCCTTTTTCGTACATTCGTGTAGTTTCCGATACTTTAGTCATGCTATTACTCCTCCTGATCTGCTCGTTTTGGTATTTATTATACCGAGCAGAAGAAGGTTCATGAATCGTTCAGAGCGACAAAATAGAACACAAAGATGTCGTAATTGCGCAGGCAGCTTCTACACCCTGTAAGCCCGCATCGCTTTGCGGAGCTCTTTCCATGATGGGCGCTTGCCGTACATCAGCACGCCGGTGCGGTAAATTTTGGCGGCCAGCCAAGCCAGGCCGAGAATCGCGGCAAGCTGGATGGCGATCGACAGCCATATTTCCCAGACGGCCGGGCTGCTCATGCCAATGCGCAGGAACATAATCAACGGCGAGAAGAACGGCACGTAGGACATCGCCACGACAAAACCGGCGTTCGGATTGCTCAGCCCGAACATGGCGATCATAAAAGCGGCGACGATGAGAAAAGTGACCGGCATGATCGCCTGCCCGACCTCTTCAGTGCGGCTGACGAGCGAACCTATGGCCGCGAATACGGTCGCGTAAATGAAAAACCCAAGCAGGTAAAAAATCAAGAAATAGACAAGCATGGAAATTTGAATGTCCGACCAGTTGAGATGCAGTTCCCGGATCAGCTTGCTGTTGCCGGACAATCCCAGATTGACCGCCGCGGCCGCCAGGATCAGCGCAATTTGCAGCAGCGCCAGCAGGCAGATGCCGATGATTTTGCCGAACATTTGCTTAAGCGGCGAAACGCTGGTGATCAGCACCTCCATCACGCGCGAGCTTTTTTCCGACGTGATTTCCATAGCTACCATGTTGCCGAAGCCGATGACGCCCATATACAGCATGAACAGGAGCACATAGACGAGCGCATAGGCCATGACCATTTGCGATTCCGTTTTGCCTGCCGCCGCCTGATCCGATGCTGAAATTTGCACCGTTTCCAGACTTACCGGCGCTTGCATGCTGCTCATTTGCGCTGCGCTCAATCCGGCGTTCTGAAGAACGACATCCGTCTTGATCAGCTGCAGCGCCGATAGCAGCTTGCTTTTGAGGCTGAATTCCATCGTGCCTTCCGATTTATAGACGGCTTTCGGAAATCCCGCCTCCATCGCATCCGTGAACTCCAGATAGCCTTTAATCTTCTTGTCGGCGATTTGCTGCATGCCCAGAGCTTCGTTCCCCGCCGCACTCCCTGTATCTTGCAGCATGACGATAGCGATATCCGAGCTGCCCTGCTTGCTGTAGTAGTCCGCCAGTTTGCCGGCTATTTCGCTTTGCTTCCCGGCGAACACGCCGATTTTATCCGCTTCATGCGAGGACAGCTTATCGATCATCGTCGGAAGATGAATCATGACGGACAATAACAGCACGATAATCAAACACATCGCTCGAAACGACTTGGAACGAAACCGCGACATGAACGTAAATTTGACGACTGCCCACATGCTATTCATGCGTTTTCCCCACCTTTTTGATGAAAATTTCGTTCAGCGTCGGCTCCATGATCTGGAAGCGGTTCACGGGCGATTGGCTGAGAGCAAGCTGGAGGATTTGCTGACCGGCCGAAGGATCGCTCATGCGCAGCTCGCAGCCGTTCACATGTTCCGTGACGGAGACGACGCCCGGAATGTGTTCCAGCCCTTTGACCGGCCGCTCCGTTTCCAGAATCACCCTTTCTTTCGGAAAGGTCTCTTTAATCTGTTTCAGGCTGCCTTGAAGGACCGTATTGGATTTATGCAAAATGCAAATATGTTCGCAAAGCTCCTCGACATGATCCATCCGATGGCTGGAAAAAAGAATCGTTTTGCCTTCGTCGCGCAAGCTTTTTACAGTCGTCTTGAGCAGTTCCACGTTCACGGGATCCAGCCCGCTGAACGCTTCGTCCAGAATCAAAATCTCGGGATTGTGGATGACGGCGGCGATAAACTGGATTTTTTGCTGGTTCCCTTTGGATAGCTCTTCCACCCTCTTATTGTAATACTCCGGCACTTCGAACCGCTCCAGCCACGCCTTCAGGCTCGCCTCCGCCTGCTTGCGCGGCATACCGCGCAGCTCCGCCAAATATACGATCTGCTCGCTTACCTTGATCTTCGGGTACAGGCCGCGTTCTTCGGGCAAATAGCCGAGCAGCTTTCTTAATTCCTCACGGTAACCCTGCCCTTTCCAAACGATTCGCCCTGCATCCGGGTATATAAGTCCGAGCACCATCCGCATCGTCGTCGTTTTTCCCGCGCCGTTTGCGCCCAGCAAACCGTAGATTTCTCCCTGCTTGACGTTAAGATTAATGCCGTTAACAGCCGTTTTTTCGCCATACTGCTTCGTCACCTGCTCCACCTGCAGTGGATATGTCATTCTGCTCCCCGCCCTTCGTCTCTCATTTGCCGATCCATCAAAAATCCGAGAATCTCATCCAGCTCCACCGCCTGGGTTTGCAAAATTTTCACGCCGATCCGCTTCAATGCCGCCTCCGTCTCGCCAGGCGCATTGCTGACGATCTTCACCGTGGCGGAACCGCCGCGCTCCTCAAGCGATACGACGCCGGCGAGCTGTGAAAGCGGCTGTTCGGACCGCTCCACCCAAAACCTTTTCCAGCCGTCCAGCAGCACGTCTTTCTCGTACATGCCAAGCAGCTTTCCTTGATGTATAAAAGCCACGTAATCGGCCATGCGCTTCACTTCGTCCAGAATGTGCGTGGCGAATAGCACCGTCTTCTGTCCGCGATCCATAAAGCTTGCGATCTCGTCCATCATCATCCGCCAGGCGAACGGGTCCAGCCCCGCCGTAGGTTCGTCCAGCAGCAGAACGTCGGGATCGTAGGCCATCGCATAAATAAAAGCCAGCTTGCGCTTCATCCCTTTCGATAAATGGGCCAGTTTCTGCCCGTTGTCCAAACCGAACCGCACAAATAAATCGCGAACCAGCGACTCGTTCCAATTCGGATACCAATAAGCGACGAACTCGGTCAGTTCCTTTACCGTTTTGAAACCCGACTCGCTCCATTCCTCGGACTCCGACACGTAGCCCACCCGCCGCTTGAGCGCGATTTCATCCTGCTCGTACTGCCGGCCCAGCAGCCTGATTTCTCCGGCTTCGGGCTTTGTGACATTCATCAGCAGGCGGAACAATGAGCTTTTGCCCGAGCCGTTCGGACCTACTATCGCAACGATGTAGCCGGGCTCTACCTCCAAATCCATCGGGCCTATATTTATTTTATCAAGCGTCTTGCGCAAGCCCTTAATCGATACGGCCAACGTTTGACCAGATCCGTTCATCATACGTCGCTCTCCTCCTTGCCATTCATCTCTTGCCGAAGGGCTTCCTCAAACAAACCTCTGAGCTCTTCTGCCGTGCAGTTGACTGTAAGTCCCGTACGAATCGCCGCCCTCATCGCTTCCGCCACCGCATCCCTGCGGTAGCGCTCTCTCATTGATGCCCCGACCTGAGCTACGAAAGTGCCTGTTCCCTGCCTCGTCCGGAGAATCCCTTCGTTCTCCAAATCCTGGTACACCCTGCGGATCGTAATGACGCTGCACGACAGATCGCCGGCAAACTCGCGGATCGAAGGAAGCAGCGTTCCTTCCGCCAACTGCCCGCTCAAGATGAGCGCCCTGAGCTGAACTTCAATCTGATGGTACATCGGCTCCGCGCTATCTGCGGATATTTGTATCGGTATATGATGCATCGCTTTATCCATGCAGATCACGCTGATTCAGCCTTTTGGCCAGCATATTCCCGCTAACGTACACAGCAGCAGCCGCAAGAAGCAGCGAAACCGCAGGAATCAACAGCCCGTAATGCCGCACCCACTCCATAGTAACGATCCAAATCGGCTGCCCGGCAGCCGCAATCCACAACAAATATGCACTGATCGCATAGACAGGCAGCAGTATGAGACTGCGTAACAAATAGGCTCTGCCATGAACCCCTAATTCCCAGTACACGCACAGGCTCCCCATCATAATCGAATACCCCATCCAAGTCAGTGCCAGACTCACAAAATCGCCCAAGTCCGGGACTGTCCTGCCGAATATAGCCAGCATCGCGTAATTGCAGGAATAAAATACAGCCGACATGGCGATGACCATAATTAAAATTTGTAAAAAACGGCTGTAAATAATGACCCGATTCGACACTGCCATTGTTTTCAAGAAAAACAGTCTTTTCGTGAACGCATCCGTTTTCCAGTAGCTCATATACTCTTTAGTAAGCGAAAATCCCAGACTCGAAACGACCGTCAGTATCAAAAAATTGCTTGCAAGCGCCAAAAATACCGATGCAGCTCTGGAGTCCAACGCTCCTGTCAATGGCCCAACCATCATGTTTAAAGCCAAACCGCAGTACCCGTAAAGCAAAATACTTCCCAAATGCACCAGCCACTTATTCTTAAGTTCATGCGAAGCCAAGTACCAAGCGTCCTTCATAATACGGTCTCCAAACATCCTCTCACCTCAGTGTATCTACTGTGTATATTGATATGTACAGTATATACACGAAAAAACCGAAAAGCAAGCACATATACAAAAAAAGGCAAAGCCCGCGAGCGGATCTCCCGCCATTGGCTTCGCCTTATTGCGTTTTTTACTGTTCGGATTATTTGTACAATATATCGTCCTTCAACGTCGCTACCTTAGCCAGTACCTGTGCGATATCCGCTTCGCCGACTCCAAAATGCGCCAATGCATCGTGCAAATGTGTCGCAATCGCTTGAAAATGCGCCGGTTGAAGATTCATGCCGGCATGCGCTTTAGCCATCGACGTTCCCGTATACTGATTCGGACCGCCTAATGCAAAGCTGATAAATTTCGTCTGATGCTTCCTCTGCTTGTCCATATCGGTATCTTTGAAAAAGCCGTTCACGGTTTCATCCGCCAAAACCAATTCATAGAAGTAATCAACTACTTTACGAATTGTATCTTCACCGCCAAATTTTTCGTACAATGCTGTAGTTTCCATCGCTTCTCACACTCCTGATCTGAATTTGCTCACTTAGTATGCCACAAAAAAAGGCCGAGCTATGTGATTCAAATCACACAATCGACCTTTTTTACCGATTACTAACGTCCCAAAATGACATCCAGCACTGGCTTCGTCTCCCCGCCCGGATATAACACATACAGCAGCACATAGACGAGTACTCCGGTCGGCGCTGTGAGCAGCCAAATGATTGCCGCCCATCTGCCAATCCGCTTATGCTTCATAAAACGCTGCTTGTAGGCAAGCCACAAAGTGACCAAGCCCAGCACACCGCCTACCGTTGCCAGCGTAATGTGGAAAGAGAGAAACAAGTGATACGGAAGTTTCAAGCTTTCCGGACCGCCGAACGCCGTATTTCCTACAAACAGCGTTCTGGACGCATAGATCAAGAAAAAAGCCAGAGCAAAAATAGCGCCGAACACCATCAGTCTCTGATGAGTCTGCCGGTTTCCTTTGACGATATGATACCATCCAAAACCGACCAGTATTGCGCTTATAACGATGAATAGAGTACTGATAGTTGGCAGAATGTGCATCTTACCAATCCTTTCTTTCTACGCTCGATTCCAGTTGGGATTGCGAGATTCCGCCCCCTCCTGAAGGGTAAAGGAGTCAGAATCGTCTTCCTCTTTCCTTTCTCTACGATACCATTTAAAAAATACATACGCCAGTACGGAACCATAGACAATTTCTTGAACAATTTTCATTATGACCCCGCCAAGCTGCTGATCGTCCAGCGGCGACAGATGAGGAAATGGAACCACGACATCCCGATACATATCGTAAATGACCGTTTCCGCGAAAATGATGAGCGCACAAGCCGGTGTCAGAAGCACGCCATTGCCGAAAATGTAAGCGATCTTCTTCAGCTCGCTGAGCCGGTTAAGCTCCGGAATCGGGCAAAATACCGGGAACCACATGATGAACGCAGATACTAGCAGCACCGTATGATAGCCCAGCAAAAGCAGTTCGTTCTTCATGAGCCCGTCCATAATGAAAGGCATATGGTAAATCGAGAACAGCATATTGAATAAGAAAAGCGCAATGAGCGGTCTCGTAATGAACGAGAACAGCACTCTTACCGCTGTAATTTTCAAAAGGGGGCGAATGAGCGAGGCCGGCAAGCCGGACCAGATGAAAATCGGCACGATCAAATACACGATCGTTTGCTGCAGCATATGCATGCTGAACAAATAGTGATGTCCGATATAATTGATCGGGCTTCCTTGTCCGATGTAGAACAGAGCCAGCCCTGTGTAAAATGAGCTTTTTTGGCCTAACGTAACTTCCTCCGCATCAGCAGACGGTTTATTCCCTTTAGCGACCAAGCGGCTGTAAACATAGCCGATAATAATAAGCACTAACAGCAAAACCGGACTCCACAGATCAAAAAATCCGCCTATTTGGCTCATCATTTCCATTTGTCTCCTTTCAGTACAGCTCAGCATCCCGGCCTCATGGGAAAGGCCGCTTAAAAAAAGAGGAGGCACTTTGTTGAAAAACAAAGTTGCCTCTTCCAATTCGTTACCACCACATCCAGTAAACCGCCGCGATCACGCCTGTCAGAGCGACGATAGCGCCCCCTCCGATAAACATCAGCGGAAACAGATGGCCTCTTTCCTTCGCATGCATCCAGAACAACAGTTGGATCAACGCCTGAACGATCGCCAAGGTAACAATAAAGATGAAGATAAAGGAACGATCCAATCCTCCGTACAGTACAATTGCAAATGCCAGCATCGTAAGGATGATCGAAATAATGTAAGACAAATAGTGATTCAACGGCGACTCGTGCTTTTGCCGCTTGTTCGATGCGGGCGCTTCATGCAGATTGCTGCTCATCTTAATGACCCACCTTCCCCATCAGATAAACTACTGTGAAGATGAATACCCATACCAAGTCGATAAAGTGCCAATACAGCGAGGCAACATAAAACTTAGGCGCGGTTACAACGGTCAGTCCTTTTTTCAAGCCTTGCAAAATCAGCAGCGTAATCCAGCAAATCCCGAACGCTACGTGCGCTCCGTGGAAACCGACGAGCGTATAGAATGATGTAGCGAATGCGCTCGTTGTGAATTTATGTCCTTCATGCACGTACTCAACAAACTCGTAAATCTCCAGACCAAGGAACGAAAGACCGAACAATACGGTGATCAAAAGCCAGAACAGCAGTTGGCCCAGCTTTTGGCGATGCATGGCAATGATAGCGAACACGCTCGTCAAGCTGCTCGTCAACAAGATAAAGGTCGACCAGCCGACGGTTGTAAGCTTGAAAATTTCCTGGGCCGTAGGGCCGTCAGGCACTTGATTGCGAAGCGCGATGTATGTTGCAAACAGACAACCGAATAATACGACCTCTGCGCCGAGAAATAGCCAGAAACCAAGAACTTTATTTTTCCCTTCAAGAGTAGCCGTTTCCGGGTTGGCAGGCAAAACGCCAGTATGATGAGTACTCATGCCTTAACCCCCTTGTCTTCAAGCTCTTCCGGTTCGATATGCCAGCCGTGGTCGTCGTATACGGAACGCAGGAACATGGCGATTAATGTAACGGCGATGCCTGCTCCGGCAACATAGAAGTCTTTATACATAAATCCGAAACCTGCAATGAACAAACCGAGCGACATAACCAAAGGCAGGATCGATGGCGACGGCATATGAATCGAACCTACGGGCTCTGCCGGGATCATCTCTTTGTTGCCGGCCATTTTTTCTTTCCACAATGCATCCTGACCGCGAACAAGCGGAGTTTGCTTGAAGTTGTACTCAGGTGCAGGGGATGAAATCGTCCACTCCAGAGAACGTCCGTCCCACGGATCGGCAGGAGCCGTCTTAGGCTTGACGGATGTAACGATGATGTTGATCAGGAAAACCAAAGTTCCGATACCCATCAGGAACGCGCCGATGGTACTGACCAAGTTGCCCACCTCTAGATCATGCCCAGGTTGGTAAGTAAATACGCGTCGAGGCATACCCATCAAACCAAGGAAATGCTGCGGGAAGAACGTCAGATGGAAACCGATAAAGAACGTCCAGAAATGAACTTTGCCCAAAGCTTCGTTCAGCATGCGGCCGAACATTTTCGGCCACCAGTAGTACAGACCTGCAAACAAGCCAAGCACCAGACCGCCTACGATAACGTAGTGGAAGTGAGCTACGACGAAATATGTATCGTGGTACTGGAAGTCCGCCGCAGGAACCGCGAGCATAACCCCGGTAGTTCCGCCCATGACGAATGTCGGGATAAAAGCAGTTGCAAAAATGTTTGCAGTTGTAAAGCGGATTTGCCCGCCCCACAGCGTGAATAGCCAGTTAAAGATTTTCACGCCCGTTGGTACTGCGATCGCCATAGTAGCGATTGAGAAGATCGAGTTGGCTACAGGACCCAATCCTGTCGTAAACATATGGTGAACCCAAACCATGAAGCCCAAAAATCCGATCAAAACGGTTGCAAAAACCATGGAGCTGTATCCGAAAAGACGCTTTCTGGAGAACGTGGATACGATCTCGGAAATAATACCGAAAGCCGGAAGAATCAGAATGTAAACTTCGGGGTGTCCGAAAATCCAGAACAAATGCTCCCAAAGCACGTTGTTGCCGCCTCTTGCCGCATCGAAGAACGCTCCTCCGAATACGCGGTCGAACATCAGCTCGACAAGTCCTACCGTAATCGCCGGGAATGCAAGCACGATCAGACCCGAAGTAATAAATGCCGTCCATGTAAACATCGGCAGACGCATGTAAGTCATGCCCGGCGCACGCATATTGATAATCGTAACGAGGAAGTTAATCCCCCCGATCAGCGTACCGATACCGGCAATTTGCAGACCAAGGACGTAGAAGTCGGTACCCTGAATATTTTTTTCCAAAGTCTGCGCCCAATCGGCAGTGGTGATCGTGGATAACGGAGCGTAACCCGTCCATCCGGCGCTAGGCGCTCCGCCCAAAAACCAGCTTGTGTTCATGAGCACGCCGCCCAGGAAGAACAACCAAAATCCAAGCGAGTTCACGAACGGGAACGCAACGTCGCGTGCTCCGATCTGCAAAGGGACGATGGCGTTCATGAAAGCAAAGATGACCGGCATCGCCGCAAAGAAGATCATCGTCGTTCCATGCATCGTTGTCAATTGGTTAAAAGTGTCCCCGATGAAAATATGCTGAGACGGGTACGCAAGCTGGATCCGAATGAGAATCGCTTCAAGTCCTCCGACGAGGAAGAAGAATCCGCCCGCGATCAAGTACAGGATACCGATTTTCTTATGGTCGACAGTCGTGAGCCAATCCATCAGTCCGCTGTATCTTTTAGCTGTGTGAGAGTGAGCCAACGTATTTACCTCCTTTATCCCGAGAAGTGATTATTTCAATGTCTGCAAGTACTGAACGATATCTTTAATCTGTCCATCATCCAGTTTACCGCCGGCATTTTTGCCGAAAGCTGGCATCTTGTTGCCCGGTTTTTCTTCCTGCGGGTTATGTATCCATTTTTCCATATTATCAGGAGTATGTTCCAGCACACCTGCAAGCATTTTGCGGTCTGCGAAACCTTTCAGGTTAGGCGCGACCCCGGGTCCGCTGGCGTTGACTGCGTGACAGCTCATGCAGTTTTCTTTGAAAAGCTCTTCGCCTTTGGCCGCTGACGCAGGTACGGTGGCAGGTTTTTTCATATTTTCAACCCAGGCGTTGAAATCCGCTTCGCTTTTGGAAGTGACGACAAAATCCATCAAGGCGTGTGAAGCTCCGCACAGCTCCGCGCACTTGCCTTTGAACGTGTTGATCTCATCCGCTTGCAAATAAAGCGTATTCGTAATTCCCGGATTCGTATCGATCTTACCGCCAAGCGAAGGAACCCAGAATGCGTGGTTAACATCCGCAGATACCACTTCGAAAGCGATCGTTTTATTCGAAGGAATAACCAATTCCTGTGCAGTCGCAATTTGGTAATCGGGATATTCGAACTGCCACCAGAACTGATGCGCGGTTACTTTGACGTGAACGGCATCTTTGTCCTTCGTATGGTCAGCCGAATGCTTGAATGTGTATGATACTGTCGGAACGGCAAGCACCAGGAGCAGCAATATCGGAACGACTGTCCAGATGATTTCGAGAACGTGGTTGCCTTCCACTTGCTTGGGTATGCTGTCGTCGCCTTTACGCTTGCGATAGCGAACCAGAACGTACAAATAAATTGCAAAAACGACAATTACGACAAAAACCATGATAAAGAGACTCAGTTTCATCAAGAAAAGCTGCTCTTCCGCTACCGGACCTTTGGGCTTCAAAGCAGACAGGGTCGGGTCTCCACACCCCGCTAGCAAGAACGTCATTACCGCAAAAAGGGGTATTAGACGCCATAACTTTTTCCATCGACTCATTGTATCAACCCCACTTTTCGAACCAATATTTTTACCACAAAGCCCATGCACATGTCAATCAACCAAATCACACTTTATTAACTATAAATTCGTGAAAAGTTTTTGTCAATCGCTCTGGAGAAGTTCACAAATTGTTCTTAAACGGCTTATCGGTGTCAAATTTCTCTCCATGGTTATTTCCATTAATCCCCCGCTTTATGCATGAAGTGTCACAGATTCAGGGAGAATAAAAGCCCTCAAACATCCCATCCTATAAGCATGACAAAGTTGCATAGGGGGTCTGGATCAAATATGTTTGCAAATAAGCTCAGAAACATAGGATTTCCGATTTGTGGAATCATATTCCTGATAACGTTCATCGCCGGATGCGGAGCACAGGACAGACAATACGGCAAAAGCCCGGATCACACCAACTACGGTTCTCCTTCCAAAAGCGCGGTCGAATCCGAGAGAGCATATCAAACCCAGCAGCTGTACGGGCCCGTGACGCACAACAATAAAAAGCTGGAATACAGCCAGTTCCTGTCGAACCAGCTGAATTCTTTGAATGGGGTCAATACTTCCATCGTTATGACGACCGACCAAAATGCCTACGTCGCCCTCATGATCGACAATACGGCTACAGGCACCAAAGGAACCGTTAAGGAAACGGGAAACCAGGGAACTGTCGCGGGCATCTACAATAACATTGCGCGAGATACCGATGCGATCGATTCCAACAGTCTGAACATAGGCGTCAACAATTATGAAACAGCCATCCATCACGATTTCCTCGCGCACCGGTTCAAACAGCGGATCGCCGAAAAAGTCCGCAAACTGCAGCCTAACGTGCGAGACGTATACATTTCGGCAAACCGCGATTTTTTGAACAAAATGAACAATTATGCCCAGGAAAGCTGGAAGGGCAACTCGCTGCAGCCCTTTTTGCCCGAATTCAACAGGGTAGTAACGAACGTTTTCGGCACCGAACAGGTGCTGCCTAAATAAAGTTTCTTCTATATAAATAGGCGGTCTGGCGCCGGCTCCTGTTTTCATTTGGCGGGCTATCCTGTAGAATGAGGGGTATTCAATAAGTAGGAAAAGGGAGCTGGCCGATAACCATGTCCAATGGATTTGCCTCATTAGGAATTCGCGATAGTCTTGTCAAACAATTAAAAGCTAACGGAGTAGTGGAACCGACGCCCATACAGCGGGAAGCAATCCCCGCATTGATGAGCGGAACCGATGTTATCGCGCAAGCGCAGACCGGTACCGGCAAAACGCTTGCTTTCGTGCTGCCTATGCTGGAAATCGTAAATGTAGATAAACCGGATGTACAAGCATTGATTTTGACACCGACACGGGAGCTGGCCATTCAGATCACAAGCGAGCTGCAAAAGCTGGCGCCCGTCACTGGTGCGAACGTACTCGCCGCATACGGCGGTCAGGACGTGGAAAGACAGCTCAGAAAGCTTGAGGGAAACATACATATAGTAGTAGGAACGCCGGGAAGACTGCTTGATCATCTTCGCCGCGGGTCCCTGCAATTCTATAAGCTGAAAATGCTTGTCCTCGACGAAGCGGATCAAATGCTGCATATGGGCTTTTTGCAGGAGGTTCAGGATATTATCGCCCAAACCTCGACGCACCGCCAAACCCTGCTCTTCTCGGCCACGATGCCGCAGCAGGTGCGGAATTTATCCAAAGCGTATATGCGAAACCCGCAGGAAATTCATATTGAAACCAAACAGATTACACTGAAAGAAATCGAGCAGGTTCTGGTGCAAACGACGGACCGCGGCAAGCAGGACGCTTTGTGCGAAGCCATCGACAAGTACAAACCGTACCTGGCGATGATTTTTTGCCGGACGAAGCGCAGAGCGTCGGCGCTCAACGAAGCTTTGCAGGAGGAAGGCTACGCGTCCGACGAGCTGCACGGGGATTTGTCGCAGGCGAAGCGCGAGCAGGTCATGAAACGGTTCCGCGAAGGAAAAGTCGAGCTGCTCGTAGCGACGGACATCGCCGCGCGGGGGTTGGATGTCGAAGGCGTGACGCACGTCTTCAATTATGATGTCCCCCACGATGCGGAAAGCTACATTCACCGGATCGGACGGACGGGACGCGCCGGCCAAACGGGCGTAGCCGTTACTTTTGCTTCCCAGCGGGATATGTTCTATATCGAGCTGATTGAAAAAGGCATCCGCATGCCGCTGCGCAAGCAGGATGCGCCAAGACGGGTCCGTGCCGAGGCAGCGGACGAAGTCAGCCCGGGCAGAGGCTCCGCCCGCAAAGGAGCCGGGCAGCAGCCCGGCGGACGCCGCAGCAGAGGCGCGCAGGACGCGGGCGCGCGGAGAGGACGCGCGGCGGGTAATGCAGCCGCGAAGGGCTGGAGCGAGCCTGCCGGCGCAGCGCGCGATGGCGGCTTCGCAGGGCGCGGAACGCGCGGCGGCGGGGCGGCTGAGAGCACGCGAAGAGGCAGGGCTGAGCGGACAGGCGCGGGGCGCGGACAGCAGCGGGCGGGCAATGCCACTGCGCAGAGCTGGGGCGAGCACGACGGCGCGGCGCGCGATGGCGGCTTCGCGGAACGCGGGACGCGCGGCGGCGGGGCCGCTGAGGGCACGCGGAGAGGCAGGGCTGAGCAGACGGGCGCAGCGCGCGATGGCGGCTTCGCAGGGCGCGGAACGCGCGGCGGCGGGGCGGCCGAGGGCACGCGAAGAGGCAGGGCTGAGCAGCAGGGCGCAGGGCGCGATGGCGGCTTCGCGGAGCGCGGAACGCGCGGCGGCGGAGCGGCTGAGAGCTCGCGGAGAGGCAGGGCCGAGCAGCAGGGCGCAGGGCGCGATGGCGGCTTCGCAGGGCGCGGAACGCGCGGCGGCGGGGCGGCCGAGGGCACGCGAAGAGGCAGGGCCGAGCAGCAGGGCGCAGCGCGCGATGGCGGCTTCGCAGGGCGCGGCGGCAGTACCGGCGGCGACGGGTGGAGCAGTTCCAGACGCGCAGCTGAAAGCGGGGCGCGGAGCGCCGGAGGCGGCTCGGGACGCGGAGCGCGCAGCGGCAATGCAGGCGCGGAACGCGCACCCCGGCAGGGAAAAACTCAAGGGCGCGGCGCACAAAATCAACGCGGACGCGGGCGCAAATAGGTTTTCCACATTTTCGCCCGCCGACCGGTGTCTTTACCAATAGTCAATTAGGGTGTAAAATATGAGAAAGCGGTTTAATCCGATCCAACAGTCAAAAATCGTTTCATACCGAACCACGCACGTAGAATGCCCTCATATTTGCCAAATAAGGAGGTATGTTCCATGTACGCATTGAAGGAAAGAGAAATGATTTTTGTATTTACGGGTCCCCATGGGGCCGGCCGTAAAACCGTTGCGGAAATGTCCGGGTCGACGCTCGGCATCAAGCAGGTCATTTCGTACACGACAAGACCGCAAAAACCGACGGAAGTGGATGGACAGGATTACCACTTTATTACGGCAGACCAATTTGCCAGTGCGCAGGCGAACCATGAATTCATTGAGATTACAACGATCAACGATTATTTGTATGGCATCAAAAGCGCGGATATCGAACGCATGTTCCAGTCCAGCGGCAGCATTTACCTGATTCTGAACCGGTCCGGCGCCGAGACACTCAAAGCATTGTACGGCGAACATCTGGTGCGGATTTGCATTTATGCCGGCAGAGACACCCTGGAGCAAAGGATGCGGGAGAGCGGCGATTCCGAAGATGCTATTGCAACATATTTGTCCTACTACGAGGATGAGTTGGCTTACCGCGACAAATGCGAGCATAGTTTTGAAAATGTGGATTTGGCGCACACCGTTTTCGACCTGACCAAAACGTTGGACGATTATTTAAACCGCAATTTGCTGGAACTCGATTAAAGGGCAGCCAGTCATTAGTCATAAACAGGCCTGGACGCTTCCTGCGTCCGGGTCTTTTTAAATGCCTATTTTGAAAGGAGCTTTTGCAAGATGAAAATCGTTTCTATAGAACCTACGCCGAGCCCCAACTCCATGAAGCTTAACCTCGACGAATCTCTGCCTGCCGGCGTGCGGATGACTTACACGAAAGACGATAGCGGGCATGCGCCGCAGCCGATCCGCGAGCTGCTGGGCGTCCCGGGCGTCGTCAGCATTTTTCATACGGCGGATTTCGCCGCGGTGGATCGGACGCCGAAGGGCGACTGGCAGTTCATACTGGCCAAAGCCCGCGAGGCATTCGGCGAAGCCGGGCCGTCTGCGGACAGCGGACTGCCGCCGGCTCAAGCCGCCGCTGAGGCGGCTTATGGCGAGGCGCAGGTGCTGGTGCAGACGTTTCGCGGCATCCCGCTCCAAGTGAGGGTTCGGGCCGGCGCGGAAGAATTCCGCGCCGCGATGCCGGAACGCTTCACCGAAGCGGCGGTCCACGCAGGCACGGCATCCCCGAACCTGATCAAGGAGCGGAAGCTCGAAGAGCTCGGCGTGCGCTACGGCGAGCTGAAAGACATCGCGGGCGAAGTCGTCCAGGAGCTGGACGCTTCCTACGACGCCGCCCGCGTCGAGAATCTGGTCTCCCTCGCGATGCGGGAGACCGCCGAAGCGCCCGCGGATGCCGACGCGGGCGAAACCGACATCGGCGCAGCGGCGGAGCAGCTGCGCCATCCGGACTGGAAGCGGCGCTATGCCGCGCTTCAGCGGATTCAGCCGTCGCTGGAGACGCTGCCGCTGCTCGTCCATGCTCTGCAGGACGAGAACACGTCGATCCGCCGGCTGGCGACGGTCTACCTCGGGGACATCAAGGAGCCCGAGGTGCTGCCTTATCTGTATCGTGCCCTCGGGGACGATACGCCGGCCGTGCGCCGGACAGCAGGCGATACGCTGTCCGACATCGGCGACCCCGCCGCCATGCCGGCCATGGCGAAGGCGCTCAAAGACCGCAACAAGCTGGTGCGTTGGCGGGCGGCGCGCTTTTTATACGAAGTCGGCGACGACTCCGCCATCGAAGCGCTGCGCGAGGCGGCGGACGATCCTGAATTCGAGGTGCGGATGCAGGTCAAGATTGCCCTTGAGCGCATCGAAGGCGGCCACGCGGCGGAGGGATCGGTATGGCAGCAAATGACGCGCCGCAACGATTGAATCATACTCCACAGATGGTGCAGCTCGGCGGGTAGAGGCAAGGCGCTTGACTTATCAGCCTCATCCGCTCGTTTAATGCTTGCCAATTGCGAAAAGCCTGCGAAAGTGCAGGCTTTTTCTGCTAAAATAGCCCGATTTCAGGAAAAGCCTGCAATTGTGCAGGAATTTTTGCTCAAAATGGGGCCGGGGCCCGGTTTTTCGCGGAAAGCCTGCACTTTTGCAGGAATTCTTCCCAGCTAGCGTATCAACGCGTAAAAAGCTGCACTTTTGCATGCTTTCTCCACGCTGCCAAGCATCTGCATCTCCTCTGGCGGATGAGCTATGCACTAGTCTCACTTTATAGGCAAGTAGAATGCATCCCAATTATCTTCATTTTCTGTGGAGTGACGTGTGCAAGCCTCATCCGCTCGTTTAATGCTTGCCAATTGCGAAAAGCCTGCGAAAGTGCAGGCTTTTTCTGCTAAAACGGCTCGATTTCAGGAAAAGCCTGCAATTGTGCAGGAATTTTTGCTCAAAATAGGGCCGAGGCCCAGGTTTTTGCGGAAAGCCTGCACTTTTGCAGGAATTCTTCCCAGCTAGCGTATCAACGCGTAAAAAGCTGCACTTTTGCATGCTTTCTCCACGCTACCAAGCAGATGCCTTTCCTCACGCCAACAAAAAGAACGCCCCCTCCCTCCGGCTTACCGGCATGGCGGGGCGTGCTTTTAATTCTTCCCAGCGAGCGAATCAGCGAGCAAAAAGCTACACTTTTGCAGGCTTTCTCCGCTTTGCCAAGCAGTTGCCGCTCCTCACGCCAACAAAAAGCACGCCCCCACCCTCCGGCTTCCCGGTTTGGCGAGGCGTGCTTTTAGCGCTTCAGCATGCTCTTTGCTCCTTGCCTTTTGCTTCAGAGTGCTCTTTGCTTCTGGCCTTTTGCTTCAGGCATGCGCTTTCTGCTTCTGCCGTTCCGGCTCGGGCTCCGGCTCCGGTTCGGCTCCTGCCTTCGATGCCGACTTCGGGCGGATTGCGAGAAGCGCGAGTACCGCCGCTGCCAGGCAAGTTCCGGAAATCGTGTAGAACATCACATTCGGCGATATTTTGATCAGCAGCGAAGCGGCCGGCGGGCCGGCGGCGACGCCGATGAAGCGCATCGAGCTGTAGATCGAGGTGATCGTCCCCCGTTCTTTTTTCTCGATGCCTTCGGTAATCATCGCATCCAGGCAGGGCAGCGACGAGCCGATTCCGATGCCCGCCAGGCTGAGCAGCATGAGCAGCATACTGATGTGGTGCATCGTTCCGCACAGCCACACGCTTACGGATAAAAGCGCAATGCCCGAGAATGTAACCCATTTCATGCGCAGTTTATTTTGCCCGATCCATCTGCCTGCCGCAAAAGACGCTATGCAGAGCGCCGCCAGCGGGATCGCCAGCACGCAGCCTTTTAAGACTCCCAGCAAATGAAATTGTTCTTCGAGCAGTTCCGATAAGTAGAAAAGCGTGCCAAAAACAACGAACATGCATATGCCGCCGATCGCAAAAATCGCATAAAGCCATCTTCCCTTTTGGCGGAAAGTCGACTTTATCGAGCTCCAAAAGCTGGAGAAGCCGGTTTTTTCGACGGTTTCCTGATCTGAGCTTTTGGGCGTTTTAACCAAAAAACCGACGAGCAGCACGGAGATCAGACAAAACACCGGAATGGCCAAAAATGGCAAGTACCATACAAGCACGGCGAGCGACGAGCCTAGAATCGGACTCAATACTTTGCCAAGCGTGTTGGACGTTTCGATCATTCCCAGCCCGCTGCTTACATCGCTTTCTTTTTTAAACAGATCGCCTACCAGCGGAAGCACGATCGGCGCAGCGCCGGCCGCGCCCACTCCCTGCATAAACCGTCCGATCAAAATCAGAAGATACGGCTGCTGCATCCACATTGCCGCCAGCCCGGATACTAATCCTCCGATGCCCGTTATGATCAAGCTCGGAATGATCACTTTTTTCCTACCGATTTTATCGGAAATATAGCCGGCAATCGGGATGAGAACAATCGCAATCGCCGAGTAAACGGTAATCATCAGGCTTACCTGCAGTGAAGTCACTCCAAGCTTGGCGCGAATAGCCGGAAGTACGGGGATCAGCATGGAATTCCCCAGCGTCATAATTAGCGGAATGGATGCAATCGAGATCAGGTCCCATTTTTTTCCTTCCTCCAAGAGCGCACACCCGTTCTGTTCCAATGTTGCTGCCCTAAGCCTCTCCGGCAGTCCGGTCGATTGGTCAGCATACCTACTATTCCCTTCGTTCAGGCAGGTCATTCCCGATCATCGGTCAGCGCTCAAACTGCTTGAAGTACAAGATTCGTTCGAGTATAGTCGGATGGGAGCCGCGGAACCACTGCACGAGCGGGGGCTGCGTAACCGGACTCAGGTTCTCTTTGGCGATTTTCTGAAAAGCGCGCACCGCGGCAGCGCCGGCGCCGGTCATCTTCATCGAGTACATGTCCGCCCTGTGTTCGATGACGCGCGAGAACGCATTTTGCGCCGGAGCCGATGCGAAATTCATAAAGGTTGCTATCAAAAGCAAAATCGGCAGCGCGGCAAGGTCGCGTTCTTCGCGGATTCCCCAAAGTGGGCCCCAGCGGCGGACAGCGAACCGATAAGCATGAAAGGCGAGCCAAAACCCGATAAAGCTCAAAACGACGCCAAACAGAATGCCCCAATAGATGTGCTTCTCCGCATAATGCCCCATTTCATGAGCCATGACGGTCAAAATCTCGTCTTTTTGCAGTTTTTGCAAAATCGTATCCCACAGCACGATTCTTGCGTTGCCGCCGATGCCGTTCACATAAGCGTTGATCGCATTCGTGCGCTCCGACATGTTCACTTGATAAACCTGATGGGCCGGAATATCCGATTTGGCTGCCAGGTCCAAAATATCGCGCCTCAGTTCCTGATTTTGCAGCGGCTGAAAATCGTTGTACAGCGGGTCCAGCACAACGGGCTGGATAAAGGTCACAAACAGAATAAGCGGAATCGAAGCGAGCCAAAACCACAGCCACCAACGGTTCGGGCTGCGTCTTATGACCCAGCGGAACAGTCCGACGATGACGAGCGTGCCGAAAGTGTTAATAACAAAATCTTTGGCGTGGTCGCCCCAAAACATCCCGATCGTTTCGTTGGATATGCCGTACGCTTGGTCAACTTTGAGCAAGTAGTAATCAACCGGCATAAACAGCACGTCCATCAGCAGCAAGAACAGTGTCACATAGACGATCGTCTGCCAAAAAGGCTTGCGGAACCACCGCTCGGCCGCATTGCGAAAACGCACGGATACGCCCAGCAGCGCGAGCAGCAGCCCCATTTGCAGCGGAGAGGTTAAAAAATACGCCAGCGAATGGATGCGCGACAGCGATTCCGCTTTTGCGATCTCCTGCGCGGTCATAAACGTATGCGGGTCCGCTTCCGTAGCTGCGAGCCCGTTCGGAATGCCGAACAAGTCGCCTTTCAACAAATAGAGGCTTACCGCTAAAGCGTATACTCCGAAAACGATCACAAGCAGCGTGTACATGCGTTTCATAACAGTCCTCCTCCACAAACCGCTAATACTGCTAGTACTGCCTTTATACCGGTACGATTACCGGGCTTAGCACGGTCTCGCCCAGTTCAAGAATCCGCAGGTCCCCGGAGCCGGCCATTTTCCGGGACCATTCTTTCTCCAGCCGCTCCAACGCTTCATTTGGCGTATCGTCAGCCAGCTTGAACGTTCCGTAATGCATAGGGATGAATACTTTGGCCTGCACATCGCAAAAAGCTTGTACGGCCTCCTCGGGCGTCATATGAGACACTTGCATGAACCATACGGGATCATATGCCCCGATAGGCATAATAGCGGTATGTATCCGATATCTGGAGCCAATTTCTTTAAAACCGCGGAAATAACCGCTGTCTCCGGCAAAATAAACGGCTTCTTCGCCTGCGCCTTCCTTCTTGATCACCCACCCTCCCCAATGGGAAGAGTTGGTATCCCAAAGCGTTCTGCGCGTCCAATGCTGCGCGGGAACGAAGTGAAACTCCAGGCTCCCGACCTGGGCAAATCCCCACCACGGCAGCTCTAACACCTGTTGGAAGCCTTTGCGTCTGATCATCGGGCCAAGGCCCTCGGGTACGAGTATAGTCGGATTGCCCCTTAACGAGCGGAGAGATGGAATGTCCAAATGATCGTAGTGGGCGTGCGAAATCAGAATTACATCCGCCTGCGGCATATCCTGAACGGATAATCCGGGCTCGGTCAACCGTCTGGCAGTACCCATTCTTTTTGCCCATACGGGGTCCGTGACGATGTTCATGCCTTCTTTTTGAATAAGAAACGTCGAATGTCCGATCCACGTAATCGTTTCTTCCGCACGGTTTTCCTGCAAAAAGCGGGGACTTTTATTCCGGTGCTGCGGAACCTGGTAATCGACGTTCTTCTTCGGCCTGTTCCGCATCCACTTCATCACATCGCGGAAAGAATGATCATTGCTTATATTGTCCATATTTGAAAATTTTCCAGCCATCCGGTTTTGCCTCCCTCTAAGGATATGCTTCTCCCGCCTACCCTAAGTACAACCAGTTTAGCACCATATTCTGCAAGCAGCAAAAAAACCCCCGGCATCGTAGGCGGAGGCCTTTACTTTTTTTCCGCCAGCTGCCGCAGGCGGTTTCGGATTTCAGCCGGAATGGCGGGGCTTTCGAGCTGATTGACTGCGCCGGGATCCGCTCCATGGATATCCAAATAGCGCCAGAGCCGCTCCGCCTTCAACGGGCGGTTCATCAGTTCATAGGCGACGGCCCAAACTTCCGGCGAGCCGACGGCAATCCCTTTCCAGCGATGCGAAGCGACGGTCGGAATGCAGACGACGCCGTCTTTGGCATGAATTTTGAAGCCGCCGATAATTTCGATCGCCTTGCCCTGCGTCTCCACTCTAATCAAATAATCGCTGGCGAAAGGAAAATCGCCGACACGCTGCGGCGCCGCCTTGAACGCCGTCAAGCTCGCGAGCACCTTATCCATGGGAGCGTCCGTCGTCAAGTCCCAGTCGTTCACGGTTTCCGTCAAACCGAGACTATGCATCATCCCGCTCCCGCCTAACGCACAGTCGATCCCCGCGGACTCCAGGGCCGCCGTCACTTGCTCCAGTTCCTCCAATGCGCTTCAACCTTCCGTTTCATATAAATTAATGAGCAGCCAATCCGGGGTAAAATCCCGCGAGAGCAGCCACACTTCCGTAAAATGCCCACGGGGCAGCTTAAGCTTCTCTTTCCTGCGCAGCACGTCGGACATGCCGAAAAATAACGATAAATTGCGTATTAGCAGTGCGCACGGATAATCGTGCGAATAGTCCGCAAACTTCTCAACTTTGCTGCGCACTCTATCGTTGATCGATTGAATAAACCGGTCCGGCACTTCCGTTCCGGGAAGCGTAAGCTCCGAGCGCGCCATCATAAGCCTTGCTTCTTCGGTGTCATAAAAAAGATGCGTCACTTCGAGCCCCTTTTTGTTCAGGCTGGCGTCCTCCAGCAGTGCGTCTGGCTTTTCCTGCTGCTGCAGCAGCCTGAACGGAAGCCGATGATTGAGATTGTACAACTCCACAAATATGTCGATGGCCGTTCGCTCGAGCGCCTTCTTTTCTTCTTCGTGTTTGTTCATAGCTCTCCCTCAAGTTTCCAGGCTTCGTTCCTCGATTGCAGCTTTCCCTTCCTATATTCTATGTTACCACATCCGGTTTCCCCGGAAAAATCCAAAGAAGTCCGCCGCTGCGCGAGCAGCTTCAGACTCCCACTTTATTTTTGCTTAAAAATCCGACCAAATCCCCGGCTGCAAGCGGTCTGCTTATATAATAGCCTTGAATCTCGTCGCATCCAAGCCCATACAACATATCCCATTGGCCCTGCTCCTCTACGCCTTCGGCCACGACCCGCTTCCCGAGACTGTGCGACATCGCAATAATCGCGTTGATGATGGCGCGGTCATGTTCGCTTTCCAGCATATCTTTCACAAAGGAGCGGTCGATTTTGATGGAATGGACGGATAGCCGTTTGAGCAGCGATAAGGAAGAATATCCCGTACCAAAGTCGTCAATGGACAGCTTCACGCCCAAATTCATAATCTCGCTGCAAATGTTCGTCACATTTTCGCTGTCGCTCATTGCCGTGTTCTCGGTAATCTCCAGGCAGAGCAGGCTCGGATCAATGCCCGTTCGATGCAGCGTATCCGTCAGCCGGCGCGAAAAGTTCGGGTCGAGGAACTGCCTGGCCGACAAATTGATGGACATCGAAAACGGCGCAATCCCCGCTTCCAGCCAGCGCTGAAGCTGAAGACATGCGGTATCGAGCACCCAATACCCGATCTCCACAATAATGCCCGACTCTTCGGCTAACGGAATAAAATCGCCGGGCGGAACAAAACCGATGCCGGGACGATTCCAGCGGATCAGCGCCTCGACCCCCATAACCGCGCCTGTCCGCACGTCGATTTGGGGCTGGTAATGAAGCGAGAACTCGCCTTCCTCCAAACCTTGCCGCACCCCCGAATTGATCAAATATCGCCCCTGTTCCTCGTCATGCAGCTGCGGCTCGTACATCACGAACTGGTTTCTGCCCTGCCGTTTCGCCTGATACATCGCGATATCGGCGAATTGCAGCAGCTCGTCCGGATTCACGCCATGCTCAGGGGACCAGCAAATGCCCATGCTGGACGTAACGTAGAACGCTTTATCCTGATAAGCAAAAGGCATTTTGAAGCCTGCGAGTATTTGATTCGCCCAGCCGTGGATCTGCTCCTTGCCCTTCAATCCGGGAATAATGAGCGCAAATTCGTCCCCGCCCAATCGGAAGATCGTCGCCTGCGGAGGCGCGAGCAGCGACAACTGGTCGGCCACTTTTTTCAACAAATGATCCCCGACAACGTGCCCTTGAGTATCGTTAATTTGCTTAAATCCGTCCAAGTCCAGCAGCATAATGGCAATGGAAGAACGACTGCCCTCGGATAAATGCGATTCCAGCTCGTTGTTGAAATGAGCGCGGTTCATAAGGCCTGTCAGCGTATCGTGGTAAGCGAGATACACGGCCTGCTCTTCGGCCGCCTTGGCTTTCGTAACGTCGAGCAGCACCACATACTGCAGCAGATCGCCCTGCGCCTCAAAATATTTGCTCTCGGCCTTAACGTACTTTTTCGCCCCTTTGCGCGTGACGACGATATAGTCCCCCTGGATCGTTTCTTCCCCGAAACCCGGCTGGTCGAACGAACGCGAGGACTTGTGGGACTGGGGAAAAATGAACTCCTGCGCATGGCGAAGAAGCAATTCCTTCTGCGTGCATTCAAAAAGCAGCGCCGCTTGCGGATTCGCCTCTTTAATAATTCCATCCTGGTCCGTAATGATCATCGTTAACGGCGACATTTCGTACAGAGCCTGATACTTCCGTTCCAGGGAAGGCAGGAAATCATATTTGATCATGGCATATCTGAGGAAAAAAGTGAAGATAATGAGCGCGAAACTGCTTAATGCCGGAAAATTGACGCCGCTTGGCATAACAGCCGGCATTTTAAAGAATATAAACGCTATCGCCCAAACAAACGAAAAAAGGAGGCCAAGCAAAACCGTGCGCATCTGCTTTCGCTTCAAGTTCAAATCGTATTGATTTACGAACCTGAACCCTGCGGTCACGATGACGATGCAAACAACGGCCGTATACAGCGTGCTGCCCAGCATCAATGCTGTTAGGCCTGCACCGGGTTCCTGGTATTTCCAAATGCCGTTCTGGACGAAATGAACCGTTATCCATGGAGGCGGAAAAAACACCAGCGAGGCCGGAACCAACGGGCTGTAGCAGATCGCCGTCATAACCGGCCGCGGAGTCGATTGAAATCCCTCCGTCAGCCTGAAGCAAAAATGCATCGTCAGACACATGATGATGAAAGCCGGAAAATAAAACAGCAGCAGCGCGATTCGGCCCGCGTATTGGATCGGGGCGATACTGAACAGCAAATTCCCGATGAAAAACAGCATGGTGGCAAGGAAAAAACAGGCCGCGATTTTATTCAGCCCGTTGTACCGGTTTCGCTGATAAATTTCGATCATCATGTAGAGCAACAAGAGAATTGGTACTATGTACAGGAGTATGGACACTAAATAAGCGATCATGAAGCACACCTCATTATCTTGTTAGTCCGTCATAAACGACCAAAAAAAAAAGAAACCTTGCTTTAAGGTTCCTTCTCAGCGGCCTAAAGCGGAAACTGGCTGGCATACGATGTGAATCCTTTTCGTGTAGCCCCTATAGCTTTGCGTCCTTGGCTTTCGCCAAGTTTGCCTTTATCTCTTTAAGAAATATTTAAATTGGTGAATGATAGGTCTAAGTTCCTAGTTATTTTATATCACGTATCACCAAATTTCGTCAATAAAATCCTTAATTATGAAATATCTGGTGCTATCGGCTCCTCGGATGGCTGCTTACTTTTCGGCCCCCCCGCCGACAATCCGCCAAAATCCGACAACGGAGGAGCTATGAACGCCCCCTTTTCGTTAAAGGAAAAAGAGGCCTTCCTTAGCCTATTGTCACAAGCTAATCAGAACCTCTTCTTCAAAGCGCCCTCGGCGCTGCAAGCCGGCAGTCAGACCCAGTCAGACCTCTATTTTGCCGAATGGTCAGGCTTGCAGCTCGGCGGCGGGAACGGCTTCGGCTTCTTTTTTCGATAACACTTCCTTCTTCAGAAACCAGCAGATAACAAAAGCCGCGATCATAAAGCCTAAAGCGATGATAAAAATGCTCTGGAACGAATTCACAAATACCGCTTGAATCTTCGTTACCAGATCGGCGGATATCCCCGCGGGAATTCCCCCTGTCTCGATATGATCCGCCATGCCCGGAGGAAGCTGGCCGGCCAACCCGGCAACGCCGGTTTTGATTTTGTTAGCGAGCAGGCTGCCGAAGACGCTTAATCCGATTGTCGCTCCAAGCGACTGGAACAGCTGAACGGTTCCGAGCGCTACGCCGCTGTTCTCCTTGGCGACGGATTCCTGAACGATCAGGTTATCTCCTCCGAATAAAGCCCCGATACCGAGTCCTAACAGGACAAAGGTAACAATGATGTACAGCGGCGTTGTCGCAGCATGAACCTGAGACAGCAAACCGACGCCGACGATCGGCAGCAAGAAGCAGACGATAAACAAGTTCCGGTACGGAATCCGGGTAATCAGAAATCCGTTCAGGATACTCGAAGGAATCGCCCCGGCCATAAACGCCAGCGTCAAATATCCGGCAGCGGTTGGACTTAGGCCCATCACGTTCTGAGAGAAAAACGGGAACGCCGCTATTCCGCCCATCAATCCAAGCATTACGATAAACACAAGCAGCGACAATACGACCACATTGCGGTTGCGGAACAACGACAGCGGTATAATCGGTTCCGCCGTTCTGGATTCAATCCTTATAAAGAGGGCGATAAACAGGGCCGAAAGCGCAAGCAGCCCTATGATCAGCGGAGATGACCAGGACAAGCCCCGATTGTCGATCAGCACCGGCGCAAGCAGAAGGGAAAGCAGCGCCAGCACGAGCGCAGACGCCCCCATCCAGTCGATGGACCGCTTCTCCTCCCCTTTGGATTCGCGCATTCCTACGAATATCACCGACGCTGCAAGTATCCCGACCGGGATGTTGATCAGGAACACCCAATGCCAATTAAGATGATCCACGAAATAACCGCCCAGCGTCGGTCCCAGCAGTTGTGGAATGATCATCATCGGCCCGAACAGGCTCTGAATTTTGGCGCGCTGCTCCAGCGGGTACGTATCGCCTATAATTACCAATGCCAACGGCATCAGCCCGCCGGCGCCTATTCCTTGGATTCCCCTGCCGATCAGCAGAACGGTCATGCTGTCCGCAAATCCGCAAATGATGGAACCGAGAGAAAACAAAGCCATGCAGCTTAAATAAACGCGTTTGCGCCCGTACAAATCCGCCAGCTTTCCTAAAATGGGCATAAATATGGTCACGGCAAGCATGTATACCCCCGCCACCCAGCCGTAAAGCGACAATCCTTGCAGCTCGCGGATGATCGTCGGCATAGCCGTCGATACGACCGTTTCGTCCAGCTCGGCAAAAATAAGCCCGAGAAGCAGGCCGATCAGCACGAGTGATCTGTTATTTTCCTTCATTGTTCAATACCTCTCTTCTATTCCTTAACTATTGCCATCATAAGCGCTTTTCAAGCTTGCTGAAACCGGCCGCGGATGCATCACCGCCTCCATCCCGAGGCGGATTTACGGATAAAAAAACCGTGCTGCAGCCAACGGCGCATGGATGCGCCGTGGACTGTAACACGGTTTGTATAGAATGCGGGCTTTCGTCAAAGCGGATCGACCTGCACCGCCGCCTGCTTGCCGCTGAGCTGGATGCCCGTCCGTGGGCGCCCGAGCGCTCGCAAATCTTGAAGCAGCGCTTTCGCAGCCGCTCCTTCCTTGCCCTGGATGCGCACGACGAACTGAACGGCATCGCCGGCCCCGAGAATGCGCTCCGCCTGCCGTTTTTTCGTCTCCAGGTCGTGATCCTCGATCTGCGGTGTGAGCCGGATTTCCTTCACCTTCGCCCCCTGCTCCTGTTTGCGCGCCTGCTGCTTTTCCTGCAGCGCCTCCTGTTTCGCCTGGCCCGCTCCGGCCAGCTTGCACGGCGGAGGGCTGCTCATCAGCGACGTGCAGATCAGATCGACCTTCAGCTTCCTGGCCAGCGCGAGCGCTTCCGTTGTAGGGACCACACCCAGATCCTCTCCGTTAACACCGGTGAGCCACACCTCGGAAGCTTTAATTTTTTCATTTTTGATCATTGTGAATGCCCCTGTTCTTTCGCTATAATGAACCCAGCTAACGTAAAAATCCAAGCCTATGCTTACTAAGAAAGTTGTGCTATGCAAAACTCGAAGCCAATGCTTACGAAGAAAGTTTTGCTGACGCAAAACTCTAAGGAGATGTCCAACCGCTATGAGCCAAAAAGATCTCGAACAACAAATTATCCGCAATTATCAGCGCGATGAGCAGATGATGATTCTCGTATTCGCCCAATGGTGCGTCAACCGCGGCCTTGACCCAGCCGAATTGTACCGTCAGGCCTACCCCGATCAAACGGACAACGTCCTGCTGCAGCAAGCTCTTGAGCTGACCGTCCCCAAGGAAGAAGCCGGCGAAGTGCCGGACGAAACGCTGCTCGGCGTGCTCTCGCTGTTCGGCAACGAAGAACTCGCCTTTGTCGTAACCGGCGAGATCGCCAAAAGGCCCAAAAAAAGCGGCCGCTAGGACAGTGCCCGACGAAACGCTCCTCGGCGTGCTCTCGCTGTTCGGCAACGAAGAACTCGCTTTTGTCGTAACCGGCGAGATCAACAAACGGACCGAAAAAGAGCAGCCGCTAGGGCGGTGCCGGACGAAACGCGACTCGGTGTGCTTATGCGAAATGACAGATTCTATGCAGCGCGAGCGGCTTAAAAGGCAGTCATTATTCTTTGGGTTTGCACAAAAACAACTCCTTCGGGCAAGCTCCTGAGACTGACTCCCGGGACCGGACGCGGCATCGGCGATCATACCAATTGGAACGCTCTTGCCAGCAGCTCGCAAGTACGCAGCCTCGTTTCAAAGTGAAACCCTGCCGCCACGACCATCACTTCGTCCACCTGGTAGTCTGCCGCCAAAGCGAGCAGCCGATCCCGCACTTGCGCGGGGTTGCCGATGATCATGCGCTTGCGGTTGTCCCGAATCCGTGTCTGATCCCACTCGGAATACGGAAAAGCGGTCGCTTCCTCCGGCGTCGGGACGCCGTGGAACTGGCCCTTCTCCACGCGCAGAATTTGCAGGTCCAGCGACCGCGCCAGCCACTGCGCCTCCGCTTCCGTCTCGGCGCATACGACGTAGACGCCGACCATCGCCTGCGGCACAACATTCAGCGAGGACGGCCGGAATGCGCTGCGGTAGCTGCGCGTCACCTTCTGTCCGCCCGCTCCGTTGATGAAATGCGCAAAGCAGAACGCCGCGCCTGTCTGCGCCGCATAGATCCCGCTCTGCCCGCTGGAGCCGAGCAGCCACACCTGGGGCATCCGATCCACCAAAGGGGTGGCGCGGATGCCCTCAAAAGGATGCCCCGGTTCCACCGAATCGGTGAGGAACCGGACCAAATCCGCGACTTGACCCGGGAACCGGTCAAGTCCCTCGAACAGATTCGCGCTGCCGCCCCGCAGCGCGCTGGCCGTATGCGGCGTGCCTCCCGGCGCACGCCCGATCCCTAAGTCGATGCGTCCCGGATAAAGCGCCTCGAGCAAGCGAAAATTCTCAGCGACCTTGTAGGCGCTGTAGTGCGGCAGCAAAACGCCTCCGGAGCCAAGCCGGATGCGGTTCGTACGGGCAGCGAGCGTGGAGATGAACACTTCCGGCGAGGAGCCTGCCAGCCCTTGCGAATTATGGTGCTCCGACACCCAGAACCGGGTGTAGCCCAGCCGGTCGGCAGCCTCGGCAAGCCGAATCGTCTGGCGGATCGCTTCACTATGCATAGTCCCCGTCGCAACCGGAGAGTGGTCCAATACACTAAGCTTGAGCATCTCGTACCCCCTACTTTTCCCATCGCCCCAAGGCGATACCTCGATTATACCAGCCGCACCCGCAAAAAGTTGCGCCCCTCCCTCACACGGAACGATGAAAGTGGTCGACCGACCGCCGTCATGCAGCGCAGCACCGCGCGCAAACTCATAAAAGGGTCTGCAGCAACAAAAGTTTCAGGCCCCCGCCGTTGTGCCTTCACAGCTGGCACTCCACCGCTGAGCCTCCATCGTTATTTGCATGGAAACCTCGTCTTCCAACGTTCCGACAAGCAGATTTCGTTCTGCTAAGCCACGGTTACATGATGCTACCAAAAGTTTAACTGCGGGCTAGTCGCCCGTTGGGTGCTCCTTAAGACGACGCAGCGATCTGAGCAGCAGTGGTGCTGCCCCTTCCTTCATGGCGGTCTCCCCTTCCGACTCCAAAACCTGCAAATGTGCAGGCTTTTTCATCGGAAACGGGGCGTTTAGAGGAAAAACCTGCAATTGTGCAGGAATTTCCCATCAAACCAGGGCCAATCTCGATAATTAGCGAAAAAAACTGCAGATTTGCAGGAATTATTCCCAGCCAGAGCATCAAGGAGCAAAAAGATGCACTTTTGCAGGTTTTCGGCGCGTGGCCGGTGATTTTTAGCGAGTAAGCTGTTCGGCGGTCAGCGGCAAGCAACGCCACGGCGGGCAGCTGTCGTCGACCACCGGACCGCAACGCCACGACGGACAGTTAGCGACGACCACTGAGCCGCACCATCACGGACGGGCAGCTGTCGTCGACCACCAGACCGCAACGCCACGACGGGCAGCTGACGAAGTCCAGCGGCACGCAACGCCACGACGGACAGTTAGCGACGACCACTGAGCCGCACCATCACGGACGGGCAGTTGTCGTCGACCACCGGACCGTACCGCCACGGCGGGCAGCTGTCGTCGACCACCGGACCGTACCGCCACGGCGCCTCCGCACCGCTCCCGCCGCTTCGGGGCGCCTTCAGCGCCGCAAAAAAAGACGCCTCATCCCCACTTGCATCGTGGTGTTGGAGGCGTCTTGTCGCATCGTCCGGGACCGGCTCACTTGCTGATACCTTTATGGAAACAGCCCGATAGGTCCCCCCCGCTCTTATTTCAATTCGGTAATAAGCCGATCCACTTCGCCTGTCGGCGTGTCGATCGATTCATATACTTTGACACTGACATTGTTTTCATTTTGATCCGTCGTGATGTTCGTAAAGAACAGCTTCTGATCGCCGCTCACGAGGCGGCCGGTTCCTGTCAGCGGGAACGACTGCGTGCCCAGGCTGCTGCCGCTGCCGTCAACAAGCTCGAATTTCAGCTTGGAGAAGTCTTTGCCGACCAGCACGTTCGAATCTTGTTCGATGCCCAGCGACAGCCACAAGCGGTACGTGAATTTGTTCGCTGATCCGACGGCCCATGTTTGCGTTAAGGAAGAACCCTTGATATCCACAGTATATGGATACAGACCGATTTTATGACTGTCCTCGTTGCCTTGCGCCGTAACTTTGTAAGACGCGATCGTCGATTTGTAAGTCGGCGCAGTGCCGCCGTCGGCAGCTCCTGTAACCACGTCCTGCAGCTTCATCGCGAACGTGTCGCTCGTCTCTGAAGCCGGGAGCACGAAAGCATAGCTGACGACGACGGAGCTTCCGGGCGCTACGCTTTGCTGCGCATCTTTTTGTCTCTCGCCTGCGTAATCGTAGCCGGTCGGGCTCGTAATTTCGGTTTGGAAAGCGGGAACCGGAACAGGACTTTGCCCTTTGTTGTTTAATTTAAACTTGGCGATAGCAAGCTTGTTGCCCTGATCATGGTTATCCGCCACATGAAGCTCAACCAGCGAAACGTTAAGATCTTGATTGATGACGGAGTTCCACTTTTCAAAAGCAATTGGATCGCCGTATTTGTAGCTGGCAGCCGCCGGCTTGCCGCCTGGCAGTTGAATGTTCAGCTTGCCTACGCTAAAGCTCGACGTTGTCGTTTTGCCTGAAGCGTCTGCTTGCGTAAAAGTTTCCGGGGTCAGCACGTTGAGGCTTTCCAGCACGGTATCCATCTCCGCATTGATGGCGAAGTGGATATATTTTTTCTCGCCCGGCTCCAATGTTACACCGCTTGCTTCTACTTGCTTGCCTGTGTATACGTTCGTTTTGCTTTTGCCGTCCAGTTGCAAGGCAGGTACCGTTTCCGTCTGCTCGGACGGATTCTCCACCAACAGCTTGACCAAATAAGCGGCCCCTTGATTGGTGTTGCTTCTGCTGATGTCGACAGGCTTGTATGTCAAAGCCGATTCAAGAGTAGGAATGGCAAAAGTATCTCCCCATGCCTTGATCAAGGCTGTATCCTGAAACGTAGAGCGGCTGCCGTTCCAGGACGTTGCGCCTACTGGTACAGTGAACAGCGTCGTCTCCTGCTTCGGATACACGTCGTAGTTAACGTCAACCAGTGACAAATCGGTCAGGCTGACTTCCGTTTGGCGGTTGATGACCTTCATATAGGTCAATTCCACCTCGGAGTTCGGCTGCACGCCATGAGCGTTGCCGCTGCTCGGACGCAGCGTATACACAGTGCCGTCGCTCGTGGCAAGGCGCAGCTCGTGGTCGGGAATACGCACGGTTTGATCGCTCGTATTGTTGACTCGGATTACCGCGCCAAGGCGCACGCCCGAGGATGTTTTTTCGTTGAAAACTCCTTCTACGGAAACATGCAGGCTGCTGTTCAAATCATATGCGGCTAATGGCGCTGCGACTGCTGCGGAAGCCGTACCGTCAGCCAGGGCGGGCAGCCCGGATATGAGCAGTGAGGAGGACAAAAGTACAGTCATCGCAACTTGTTTGAATTGGATTTTCATCGGTAAGATTCCTTCCTTCTTTAAGCTGTTTTACATTTCGACCATAACATGATGTTGAGCTTCAGAGCCTTCTTGCTGCGCCGCCTTCTCCTTTTTCTTCTGTCTCAGGAACAGGACCAGCACGATGGAAAGAAAGGCAGGAATGGCAGATATGACAAGCGTATCGGTAATCGCTCTGGTCAGAGCTTCTTTGGACACCAGGGAATACAGGACGCCGATCACGCCGCTGGTTGCAGAGCCCGTATCGGTGCCAAGCTCCAAGTAACGGTGCACGACATTGCTTTGGAAATCCGCGTATGCCGGTGAATTGGAAGAAATAAGTTCATTGAATTTTGTCCCGTACTGTGTGGATTTGTTGCTCATAATGCTTGTTAGCACCGCGATGCCGAGTGATGCCATAACGTTCCGAACGACGTTGGAGACGGAAGACGCTCTGCCGATCATATGGTTCGGCAATGTATTCATCCCTGCGGAAGACAACGGCATCATGCATAAGCCGATTCCGATACCGCGAATAATTAGCAGGCCGCTGATCCAGTGCATGGACGTTTGCTGGGAAAGCACGTGCAGTTCCAGCGTACTGAACCCGATAATCGCCAGCCCGACTACGCCGAGCGGAACGATGCCGTACTTGGTCACCAATCTGCCGGCAATCGGCATCATGAACGCCATCGCAATCGATTGCGGCATCATGACGAGCCCTGTCTGCATCGGCGTCAGACCCGATACGCTTTGCATGAAAATCGGCATCAAATAAATGCCGCCCTGCATCGAAATCATGACGAAGCTGGACGCTGCCGTACTAAGGGAAAAAACGGAGTTTTTGAACAGCCGGAAATCCATGATCGGATTTTCTTTGCCCAGCTCCACCCAGATGAGCAGCACAAAACTGAAAAACGAAATAAAGAACAAGCCGACAATATAAAAGGAAGTCCATCCGTCCGTCTGGCCGTCGGTTAAAGCGAGCAGCAGCGTACCGAAGACGATCATCGATAAAATACTGCCCGTAAAATCAAACTTGAGCCCTGTCCGTCTCGGCGTCTCCTGTAAAATAATAAAACCCAGAGCCACCGCCAGAATGCCGATCGGAACGTTGATGTAAAACAAGTAGCGCCAGCTGAAGTTGTCGACCAAATATCCGCTGAGCGTAGGCCCCATCGCGGGCGCCGCCATGGCGGCGATTCCCCAGATGCCCATCGCTACCTGGATTTTGCTGCGGGGCATGATCTGATACAGCATCGCCATCCCGACTGGCATGATGAAGCCTCCGCCCAAGCCTTGAATGATCCTGAAAATGATGAGGCTCGTATCGCTCCAGGCCACACCGCATAAAATAGATCCGATAATAAAGGCAACGACCGTCGACAAAAACGTCGTCTTATAGCCGAACCGGTCGGATAAAAAACCGCCCATCGGCACAACGACCGCCGAGGCCAGCATGTACCCGGTAACGACCCATTCGATGTCCGTTTGCGAGGAGCCGAATACGGCCATCAGCTTGGGCAATGCAACGTTCATCAAACTGTTGTCGAGAATGGCAAGGAACGTGCCCAAAATCAATACCATCAAGGCAAGCCACTGGTATCCCGTGATCTTATCTTCCACTTGCCCTTCAGTTGCAGGGGTCGCTGTTGCTGACATGCTCGTATCCCCCTTTACTCGGCGCGCACCTTGGCGCCGTCCGCGAGCTTATCGCCTGGATTTACGACGATTTTATCATTTGCTTTCAGGCTCGCGTCCCCTTTGAGATAGACCCAATCCTGATTTTTATCTTCCGTCTGCAGTTCGACCGGATGAACCGTATCACCGCTCAATTTGTAAACGACCGACTTGCCGTTCTTTTGAACGACGGCCGCCTTCGGAATTTCCAAACGGCTCTCGCCGCCGCTTCCGCCAAACGCAACGCTGGCGACGGCTCCCGCATGCAGCGCTCCGTCCGCGTTGCCGACGGTCAGCTTAACCGGGAACGTATTGTTGTTCGTATCGGATACGGGGCTCACGAAAGTGACCGTTCCTTCGAACGTTTTGCCCGGAATGCTCGGCACGAGCACCGTCGCTTTGGTTCCCTGCTTGACGGAGCCTACCATATCCTCAGGCACGCTGACTTCGACTTTCACCTGATCCATGCTCACCACCGTCAGCAGAGGCGACCCTGCTTGCGCCATTTCGCCGGCATTGACGTTTTTCTTGACGATAACGCCGTCGATCGGCGAGACGACAGCCGCATTGTTCACTGCGATTTGCGCCAGATTGAGCGACGCTTGCGTGCGGGTCACATCCGCTTTGAGAGCTTCCAGCGTATTGGACGTCGCGCCTTCTTTCAGCAAGCTTAGCTTCGCCTGCGCTCCGGACAGCTGCGCACTCGCGGCCTGCTGCTGCGAAACCGCAGAATCATAGGCCGATTTGGCCTTTTGATAGTCCAAAGTCACTTTATCCAGATCATCCTGGGTGACATCGCCCTGATCGAAAAAGTTTTTCGCATGGTTATAGTTTTTCGTAACCAGATCATATGCCGCTTGCGCTTGCGCTACGCCGGCAGCCGCTTGGCTTGACGCCGCTTTGGCCTGCTCGACGGCCGCTTGCGCCGCCTGGATGTCCTGGGAGCGCGCCCCGGCTTCCGTATCCGCCAGCTTCGCTTGCGAAGCGGTCAGCCCGGCCTGCGCCTGGTCCAGCTGCTGCGTCAGATCGTCCGTATCGAGCTGCACGAGCACGTCGCCCTTTTTCACTTTGGCGCCTTCCTCGACAGCTACGCTGGCGATTTTGCCGCTGATTTTGGATACGACCTGCACCGTCTGGTCGGCAGCGAGCTTCCCGCTTGCTCCGGCTGCAGCCGTGCTTCCGAGAGTGATCACTTTGACGCTCGGCACGTCAGAGGAAGCGGCGTTCGTCGGTGCGCTTCCGCAGCCGCTGACCATCATCATGGCTCCGGCAAGTACGCTTATCGATAACATAACATTCAAATGTTTTTTCATGGGTGCTCACCTTACTCCCCTTTGATATGGATTTTAATTGCAGCATTCATGCCGGGAGCCAGATCGAGTCCCTGATGATCGTCGATGGATATCTTTACGTTCATGCGTTGAGTAACTTTTGTAAAATTGCCGCTTGTCGTTGTGGAAGGCAGCAATGAGAACGTGGACGCCGTTGCCTGGCCGATTTCATACACTTTGCCTTGGAATTCCTTTCCGGCATATGTATCCAGAGTAAACGTTACCGGCTGGCCGACCTTGATCTTCTTGATTTTCGTTTCTTCGATATCGGCCGAAACATATAGCGCATTTTTATCTACGATCATGGCAACGGACTGTCCCGGCGAAACGACTTCGCCGACTTTGGCGGCAGTTTGAATGATCGTACCGCCGATAGGAGCGCGCAGCGCCGCCTGATCGAGCAGGCTGTTCGATAAATTCGTAATATCCTGTTGACCGACGATTTGATCGGCTACAACCGTATCGCCCACTTTGACGCCGAGCGTATTGATTTTACCCGAAATACGAGGCATCACCCGGTAAATGTCTCCGGCAATGCGGGCATCGTCCGTAGTGACGAAATTCGCACCTTGATACCAGTAGTAGCCTCCGATACCCCCGCCGCTCAACACCATAATGACGAGAATAACGATCAATATGATTTTTCTATTCATTCCGTTCCCTCCAGCTTTTTCTCTAAATGTTCCATCATCTTTGTTAACACATCTTTGCACATATCGATTTGCTCCGGTGTAAATGCGGCTTCAATACCGGCATATAACTCGCCGTTAATCGTTTCCAGACGATCCTTTTTGAAACTTTGGCAAAAGTTCGTCGTCCGAATCCAGACGATGCGGCGATCCTGCTCATCTCTTTGCCGTTCGATCAGGCCGTTCCGTTCCAGACGATCCGCGATCCCCGATACCGTGCTGTTGCTTAAACCTACCGACTTCGCAAGGTCGCTCAGCTTGCGGGGCTCATTTAAAAATAATTCCCTCAATATAAACAGCTGTGGTCCCGTCAATTCTATATCCTTCAATTCCCGAAGCAGCAAAGCCATGCGCAATTTATGAAGTTTCATAATAATTGTCGCAAGCTCTCTCACTGAATCCAATTCATTCCCCCCTTATGTTGCCATCGATATATTTCGCACTCTAATATTTCGTACACGAAATATTTTGCTGTTACATATCATAGCACGCGAATCCTATCTTGTGAATATGTTTTGTGTAAAAAAATTATGAAAAAAGTCACTCGGGTTTCGAGTGACTTTGAATGTTCGATATTCAGCTTGTTCAGGTCTTGGCCTGGAGTCTGTCCGATAAACCCCAGTAGAAGGGGCGGCCAAGACGGTACCGGCATCCTCAAAAAACCCGCTAAAGCGCAGCTTTCCGCTCCTTGATGCGTTCGCAGCGAGCGATACATTCCTGCCTGCAATGATCAGGCTGTTGAGGAACCCCCGCACCAGAGCCGATAGCACAGTCTCTGCCTGGCTGCGCTGAGAAAACCTGCAACTGTGCAGGTTTTTGCTCGTTGATCCGCCGGCAGAGAAAAATTCCTGCAATTGTGCAGGCTTTTGCTCGTTGATCCGCCAGCAGCGAAAAATTCCTGCAATTGTGCAGGTTTTTCCACCCTGCGCATGGGCTCAGGTTCATTTTCGTCGGAAATTCCTGCACTTTCGCAGGCTTTTCGCCAAAATGGACCTTTTTTGTGAAAAAAGCCTGCACTTTTGCAGGCTTTCTCCCTGGCCCGGCTTGCCAAGCCGCCTCAGGCCCCAGCCGTGCAGCACCGCAGTCCGAGCCATGAGGGGCGCGGGTTGGAAAAGAGCGGCCGCGTCAAAATTAGGCGCTCCCCTGAGGGGCAAAGATGACCCCGGTTTGCGGTCTTTTACGGTTTTGTGGTTTTGTGGTTTTGTGGTTTTGTGGTTTTGTGGTTTTGTGGTTTTGTGGTTTGCGGTTTGCGTCTTTAACAGCCTTGAGCTTTACGCCTTTAAAGCTTTATGGCTTTTACGCCTTTACGCCTTTACGCCTTTACGCTTTTACGCCTTTACGCTTTTACGCTTTTACGCTTTTACGCTTTTACGCTTTTACGCTTTTACGCTTTTACGCTTTTACGCTTTTACGCTTTTACGCTTTTACGCTTTTACGCTTTTACGCTTTTACGCCTTTACGCCTTTACGCTTTTACGCTTTTACGCTTTTACGCTTTTACGCTTTTACGCTTTTACGCCTAGCAGCCGCGGCTTTACGGCCGGCCCCGGGGCCTTATCGCAGCCCCTTGGGCCGGCCTTCCACGAGCCGCCTGCCGCCGGGCATGGCCAAGTGCTCGCCCCGCAGGCAGGTCTCTCATCGACCTGCCCGCGGGCCCGCGAACCTCCCGCGGCCATCCGGTCATTTTTTCGTATCGACGTCCAGGATGTCCAGCAAAAAGACGAAAATCGGAATGCCCAGGATCAGGCCCCATATCCCGATGTAGTGCTCGGAGAACAGAAGGACGATCAGCGTGTAGAACATCGGGAGATTCGTTTTGGACGACATCAGCTTCGGATTCAGCAGGTAGCCTTCCAAAACGTGCAGCACGGCGATCATGATCAGCACGTAGATGACCATCGTCAGCCCGCCTATGTTGTATCCGATAATGCTCAGCGGGATCAGCGAAATGATGAAGCCCGCCACCGGAATCAGACTTAGCAGAAAGATCATGATCGAAAGCGCGAACAGGTAAGGAAACCCGAAAATCCACAAGACAATGATCGTAAAACCGGTATTGAACAGCGCGATCAAAATTTGCGCCTCGATCACTTTGCCGAAGGAGAGCATGAACTTTTTGCCGAAAAACTCCAGCTCGTTATACAGCCAGGCGATCTTGCTCGTTTTCAGGCGGGAGGTAAACCCGACGATTCTCGTTTTTTCCAAAATAAAGACGAGGCTCAGCACCATCGCGAGCAGAAAAGTCGTGCTCCAGTTGCTGATTCGCAAAATGTATTCGAACCCGTGCTTGACATAGGACTGAATGTCCAAATCCTTCACCGTTTTGTACAAATACCGCAAAAACTCGTCTTCAGGCGCGGGCAAACTCGTTAATCCCGTTAATATATCTTTCAATTGCTTGATTTGGTGCAGCACTTTCGGCAAGTAAGTCGCGATCGCGAACACAAGTCCGGTGACTACGGCCGCGTACAGCAAAATGATGATGACCTTGCTGTTGATCACCATATACTTGCTTAAAAATTTGGAAAGCGATCTTTGAAGACTGTTCATGATGTAGGCGATCAAAAAAGTCAGAAGAACCAAATTCATCATATCCCTGATGCTGAACAGCAGCAAGCATATAATGCCAAGAATCAGAAACCTTCGCACCGTTAAATTCGCAAGAAACTGCTTCAAGCCTTCCATTTCACCCACTCATCTCCATTCATGTCTCCGCGCCTGCCAATCCCGAAGCAGACCGCACCGGCGTAAGCCAAGGCGGTTTGCGAGCCAGCTGCGCGGCGCACCTCTCATCGCTGTTATTATCTGTATTTCATCTTACACAAAATGGCTGGACTATCGCAACATGACGGGCCGCAAAACAACAAAAAGCGCCCGGCCAAGGCAATGCCGCCTTAAGCCAAGCGCTTACTCGATAAATGTTTATGCCCCAAGCCATCCGTTAACTTTGCGCGAAAAGTTCAGCAGCATTTTCTCGGACGGGAATTGCGAGCTGAAATCCTCGATGCCGAGGTAGCCGTCGTAGCCCACTGCTTTAAGGTCGTCGAGCAGCAGCTTCCAGTTGACGATCCCTTCATCCAGCGGCGCCCAATCGCTATGCCACAGCTCTACGCCGTCCCGGCGCTCGCCGCTCGGCAGCCACTTGGCGTTCTTGACATGCACGTGAGCCAAATACGGCCCAAGCAGCTCAAGGCCCATGCGGAAATTTTCAAAACCTTCGTGCACCATGTTGCCCGCATCATGCAGCACCCCGATCGCGTCCGGATGAAAGCCGGAGACGAGGCGGTGAGCCAGTCCCGCGCTTGGCGCTATCGTTTTGTGGTGAATCTCGACGAGCCCTTTGACCCCGTACTGCCGGGAGAGCTCCTGCACATGATGCAAATAATTCACGGCTTCGCTGAATAAGTCGTTGTAGTTACGGCTGCCGTCGTATCCCGGAACGCCGACGCGGATAAAGCCCGCGCCCAGACGCTTGGCGACCTGCATGACCCGCTCGGTACCCGCGACATCCCCGCAGGTCAAGTACGGCGTAACGCTCAAATTGACAAGCCCGTGCTCGGCAGCCGCCAGACGAAAGCGCTCAAGCTCCTCATCCGAAGATGCGGGGTCGATGGAGCACAAATTATTTCTCCAGAAAGAAGGCTTTTCTTCCGCCGCGCCGGCCGGCACTTCCTTGTAGCGCCACTCGATGCCGTCGATACCCGCGGCTTTTGCCGCTTTAGCCAGTTGCTCCGGCGTTAAATCCGGTACGGAAACCGTGAATACAGAAAGTTTCATCCTTATGAATGCCTCCCTTATTTTGGAAACCCATATGAAAGTCGTAATTCAGTATCGCTTACCCTTATTTTGCAGTATAATAAAACCGTATTCTTTGCAATAATTGGGCATTAACTTGCTTTTTTTGACTTCACATTTTTTTGGAGGACAGCGCCGATGCAAGAGCTTTACCGCAATTTGCAGCAGTCGATCAATTTCAGGCATTCCGTTACGTATGACCCGACTCCTTTCGAATTCCATATGCATCAGGATTTGTACGAAATCTACTTTTTCCTGACAGGCCAAGTCCATTATTTTATAGAAAAACAGGTGTATCCGCTGCAATACGGCGATCTGCTCATCATGAACAGCAGCGAGCTGCACAGGGCGAATTTTCAGACCAAAAGGCAGCGGTACGAGGTGATCGTCATCCACTTCAATCCGAAGCTGATCGGGCAGTTCAGTTCCCCGGGCTTTGAGCTGCTTGACTGCTTCGCGAACCGGCCTTCCGGCGAACGGAACCGCATGCGGCTGACGCCCCAGCAGATCGATACCATTATGAAGCTGTACGAACGCATGGAAACGTTAAGCCGTCCGAATGCCCCCGCAGGCTCGGATATTTTGTACGTATCCGCTTTCATCGAGCTGCTCGTTTTCATCAACCGCGTCTTCCAGGGCCAGGACAAGCAGGACGAGCAGACGATGATGCCCGACAAATTGATCTCGCTCCTCGCCTACATCGACGAGAATTTGGAGCAGGATCTGTCCCTGGAACAACTGGAACACGTCGTGTTCATGAACCGCTCTTACTTGTGCCGGCTGTTCAAGAAGCATACGGGCAGTACGATTCACGAGCACATCTTGTTCAAGCGCATCGCCAGAGCCAAGCTGCTGCTCCGCAAGGGCTGCACCGTGACCGACACCTGCCAGCAGGCGGGCTTCAACGACTATTCGAACTTCATCCGCACGTTCAAAAAGATCGTCGGCCTTCCGCCAAGGCAGTATCAGGCGCTGCAGCGGCGGAGCTAAGAGACTGCCGGATGAACTCGGCAGGGGCTCCGCCGGACAGACTCCCGATCCCCAGGCCGGACCGGGCCGGGCCGCTCCGCGGGCTTCACCATTTTTCCTGGCGCTCCGTTATTTTCCGCTTCAGCTCGTCCAGCCAGCCCTGGACATCAAGGTGCCGGACGCTATCGACGTATTCGCTCCAGAGCTTTTCAAATTCGTCCTGCGAGCCGGCGACGACCATTTGCGGCGGATATTTTTTGTTGATATCTTTCAGCTTTTGCTCGAAAACTTTGCCTTTGGCGGAAAGCTCGATGCTCCAGGCCGGAAAATATTTGCGCCTCGCATCAGGCGGGTTGAACAGCTCCTCGTAGGACGAAACGCCGTACGCCTTCAGCAGCTTTTTGTCCGCGTTGCTGTAATCGGCCGCTTTTTCCTCCGGCTGGGTTTGCGGATCGTAGCTGTTGCCGTCCGGCATCGTGCCCGACGATCCCGGCCAAAAGTACAGAATGTCGCCGCTCCAGCTGTTCCGGTTCTCCTTGCTTTTGAAGAAAGCCCGCTGCTCTTCCGTACGGTAAAAGCGCCCCTGTGCGTTTACCATGTAATCCTCGCCTTGCACGCCCCAGCGCCGCATCACCTGCGACTGCTCGCCGGCCATGAAATCGGCAAACTCGATGGCGCGGACCGGATCGGCACAGTTGATTGAGATGCCGAAGCCGAAGCCGTAATTCATCATCGGCGTATCCAAATAATCCGCCCTCACGCCCTCATCGAAGGTGAGCTGCAGCGGCGCGTACATCTCGTCCCATTTCCCCTGCTGCTTCAGCACCATTTGCGCATCCTGAAACTGCCAGTATTGATCGAACATCCCGAGCACCCGGCCGCTGGACAGCTTGGCCAAATATTGATCATAGTTCATCACGAACGCTTCCTTATCGATCAATCCCTCGTTAAACATTTCGTTTAGCTTGGCGTAGTAGCGTTTGGTGATGTTTTCGTCCGTTTGGTAAAAATTCAGCTCGTTCGTCCCGGGATTTATCATCGCGCGCGAATCGTTGGGACCGCCCGCCAAAAACTGCATCGCCGTCGTGAGCGTGAAATTGCGGGAATCGTAGGTCAATATTTCAAAAGGAATCGTTGCCGCTCCATCCTCGGTCCGGGGATGCCGCTTGGCGTAATGTTTAAGCAGCTCCGCATATTGGTCGAACGTCTTGATTGACGGATAGCCGGCCTCTTTCAATACTTTCTTCTGCACCCAAAAAGCCGCATTGATCGTCCGGCTCGGCTGACCGGCCGGCACGCCGAAAGGGAGCGCGTAAATGTGCCCGTCCGCGGCCTTGATGCGGTCCCAGTACGGACCGTAAATTTTTTTGATGTTCGGCGCATGGGATTCAATCAAATCTTCCAGCGGAATCAGCGCTTTCGCGTCGATCAAAATAAACATTTTATCGCCGCCGTAGATGAGGTCCGGATAATCGCCGCTGGCGATCATGACGCCGAGCTTTTGCTCGATTTCGCCGACGATGCGCTCATAAGCGACGGTCACGCCCGTTTTTGCCGTAAATAGGTCCCCCAGCTTGGTATGCTCAGGCACGGGATCTCCCGGGGCGTTGAGAAAATAAGTGAAGGTGACGGGCGCTTGTTTCCCGGGCTCGGCGGGAGCCGCTCCCTGACCGCATGCGCTTAGAAAAAACACCGGCAACGATAGAGCCAACCATGCTGAAAGCGCTCTTTTTTTCATATTTGCTCCCCCTGCCCTTGGCCGCCGCGCTCGCTCAGCCGATGCCGATCCGGTATTGGGAAGGCGTGCAGCCCGTCGCTTTTTTGAACTGCTGGACGAAATAGTCGGTGTCGCTATAGCCGACCTGCAGCGCGATTTCGAACACTTTTTTCGTCGTTGAGTGAAGCAGCCGCTGCGCCTCTTCGATCCGGGTTTGATGGACGAAGTCGTTGAAATAGACGCCCGTCTTCTTTTTAAACAACTGGCCCAAATAAATGGGGTGCATATACAGTTTGCCGGCGATCTCCTTGATCGTAATGTGGCTGCTGTACTTGTCGCGGACGTACAAGATGACTTCGTCTACCGCCCCGCTGGCGGAGGCCGGTGAAACGGGAGCAGGAGACAGAAGCGCTTCCCGGTCAAGCCGCTGTCTGGCCCGCGTCAGCGCCTCGACAAGCTGATCTTCGTCGAGCGGCTTCAGCAAATAATCGATCGCCCCGTAGCGAAGGGCCACCTTGACATAATCGAATTCGCTGAACCCCGAGATGAAAATGAACTGGCAGTCGATGCGGCCGGATACCTCCATCATCAGCTCCAGCCCGTCCAAAACCGGCATGCGCACATCGGTAATGACCAAATCTGGCTTCTCCTGCTCGATAAAAGCAAGCGCCTCGCGCCCGTTCTCTACATCGCCGCACAAGTCAAAGCCATGCTCCTGCCAGGGAACGATGCGTTTCAAGCCTTCTCTCATCTTGCGTTCGTCTTCTACAAGAAGCGTTCTATACATGCAAATTCCTCCTTACGGGTGCGGATTCCTCATGACCGGCCGGGCGGCGGACCGGAAACCGCAGCTTCACCGTAGTTCCCTTGCCCGGCTCCGACGCAAACGTCAAGCTGAAGTCTTCGTCGTAATAAAGCTTAAGCCGGTCATACACATTTTTTAATCCTACGTGGTCGCCTGAATCCGCATCGCCTCTGATCGATCCGAGGAGCTCCTCCACCCTCTCCGCATCCATGCCGGCGCCGTTGTCGGACACTTCGAAGCAGACGCAGCCGTCCTGGCAGCGGGCGGCGACCCGGATCAGCCCGGCCTTTTCCAGATTTTCAATGCCGTGAATGCATGCGTTCTCGACGATAGGCAGTATGCTCATCTTCGGCACGCATACGAACAGCGCCCCATCGTCGATATCCAGCTCGTAGGACAGCCGGTGCTCGAAACGGAATTTCTGAATTTCCAGAAAGTCCAGAATGAATTCCATCTCCTCGCGGATCGGGATCGAATCGTTGCCCCATGTCAGCGACCGGCGGAAGCTGCGGGCCAGCCGCTTGATGACGGCCGCTGTCTCCGGCTCGTTTTTGACGATGCTGTTCATGCGGATCGTTTCCAGCGTATTGAACAGAAAGTGCGGGTTGATCTGGCTCTGCAGCGCGTTCAGTTGCGCCTGCCTGCGGTCCAGCTCCGCCACGTACACGTCCCGGATCAGTTCGCTGATCTGCACGGTCATGCGGTTGAATTCTTCGGTCAACTGACCGATTTCATCGTTGGCCTGTTCCACGCGGACCGGATTGAAGTTCTGATTTTTCACGAGCTTCATCTGCTTCCACAGCAGCACGATGCGTGAGTTCAGCGAACGGGAGAGGAACATAATGATCAAGCTGGGCACGAGCAGGTTGGCGCATGTCAAGTACACGAAGGACAAGCGCGATTGCTGCAGTGCTCCCACCAATTGCCCCTGCGGATAAATCCCGATCATCTGCCAGCCTTTCAAATAGTTCACGTTGTCGAAAGAGCTCGCGATGACCAGGCTTTCCTTATCCTTCATCTGCCGCTCCAACGGGACATCGCTCTCGCTCGAAGCGTAAACGACAGTCCCCTCTCCGTTCACCAAAAATATTTTGCCCTGAAAGGAGCTGTCCTGCAGCGTATCTTTGACGAATTGCGGGAGGATATCGATTTTCAGCAGCTTGGTGTACGACTCGCTTCCGCGGAAAAAATCCAGCTTCCGAATGACGCTGAGATACGGCTGCCCCGGTTTGATCGCATCCTGCGGGGAAACAGCGCTTTCATACTTGTTCGTGTAAATTTGTAACTCTCCAATGACCGGACTCGCCTGCAAGCGCCTCAACCATTCCTCGTTCTCCGTCCGCTTGTCGATAAACCTGAGCACGCCGGAACTGATCAGCGTCTCGTTATTCGTGTACAAATATGCGTTGTAAAACTGTTTATTGATCGGAACATACCGGTTCAACGAGTTGTTCATAATTGAGTTGTAAGCGGTGAGCATCTCGTTCGTGTTTGCATAACGCTTATCGAGCGCGTCGCTAAGCACACTGTCCGTGTACAACACCGAGGTGATCCCGATAATACCGTCCATGACTTTGCGGAAGCTGTCCCTGTTTTTTTCCAGCGCACGCTGCAAATCGGACACTTTTTGCGCTTTCACATTTTCGGCCGTAATCCCGTAAAAAGCCGCATTCGTAAAAATGACGGGGACAAACACGGCGACAAAATACAAAATCAAAAGCTTGTTCCGCAAGCGGATGTTATTCCATCTAAGCATCAACGACCGTCTGATCACGCAACCCCACGCCTTCTGAATCCGCTTTCAAATATTCAATAATAATTCATGTATGAATTATTGCATTATGCTAATTTTAGCATAACGAAGTGCTGAATAACACCATTTTCTGCTGTTAACTATTCGGCAGGCTCGACAGGATAAAAACGCCGTGCGCTGACCGCCGTCATGCGATGCTTCTGCGTGCGCTGGGATCTGTGCATTCGCAGACTTTTGCCCCCCAAGTCAAAGGCAATAGCCGGAATCTGGTTGGCTGCACAAAGAAAACCTGCAAAAATACAGGAATTTCTGTCCTTGAACGCTGGCCACGAACAATTCCTGCAAAAGTGCAGGCTTTTCACCGAGTACACGCGCTCAGATTCATTTTTATCGAAAATTCCTGTACTTTCGCAGGTTTTTCGCCAAAACGGACCATTTTCGCAGGAAATTCCTGCACTTTTGCAGGCTTTGCAGGCGGCCAAGCTATTTCGCAGGCGGCTTTACCGCCTTCGGACGGATAACTAACTGCCGAGTTTCCCGGGCAGCCCGGATAGTCCGGCCAGCTTTATGCCATTTTTGCACTACTGTTCCTTCTGCTCAATGAAAACGAAACGGCGGCAATCACAAGTCCCAGCGCTATCATAAAACCGGCGGCCCAGGGATGGTATAAAACCGTGGAAGCGGAATCGGCCAGCAGTCCTCCCGCCCCCGCTCCGCTCGCCAGACCGAGATGAATGACCGACGTATGCAGGCTGAGCACGAAATTGGACGACTGCGGAGCCTGTTGAATAAAATAGGTTTGAATCGCTGGCCCGGTCACAAACATGGCGGTCATCATAACGGTTATCAAAAAGAGTCCGACGGCCTGCGACGCCGCAAACACAGGCAGCAAAGCGAGGGCTGCGACATGAACGGCTAGACCGCAAGAGATTACCCGAACGGCCCCCCACTTATCGACTCCATACCCGCCAAGCCGCGAGCCGATCGCGCCGACAATGCCCAAAGTCAGCATCAACAGGCCAATGCCGGACATTTTCATGTGGAAGACAGTTTGCAAAAACGGAGTTAAATACGTAAACATGACCGAGCCCCCCGTTTCCCTGAAAAAGACGAAAAGCAGCCCGCTGACGATAACGGAATTTCCCAGTATGGCAAATTGCTGCTTGAACGATACCGGAGCATCCCCTTCAATCTCGGGAAGCAGGCGGACGATTCCGATCAGAACGAGCAAGCTGGCAGCACCCAGGATAACGAAAATGACCTGCCAATTCATCCAGTTGGCAATAGCGATGCCCAGCGGTACGCCCAACACCATGGCGCTGCTGAAGCCAAGAACAACCGTGCCGATTGCGCCGCCGATTTTTTCGGGAGGAACCAATTTGGCAACCGAGCCGAACGTCACAACGAGGTACATGCCCGAGCTCAAGCCAAGAATGATTCGGGAAATCATCAGGATCAAATAGTGCGAGCTTGCGAAAGAAACCAGGCACCCGGCGATAAAAATAATCAGGGCGCTTGCCAGCACTCTTTTGCGCCCCATCCGTGCTGTGAGAGTAACGAGGACCGGGGTACCTATTGCAAACGCCAGCGAATATGCGGTTACGAATTGCCCGGCTTGGGCGATGGAAATGCGCATATCGGCGGCAATGACACCCAGAATTCCGGCCACGACCAACTCTGAAGTCGCTGTCAAAAACACGCCTAACGTAAGAAGATAAATGTACATCCGATTCATGGTTATCAGTCCTCTCCGCCAATACTTTTGGTATGGCTCCGCTTTTATTGACATTATAATAATGCCGCTATCATAATGTAAGAAGGCAAAGTATTTGGATATAGTCCTGATATTTTGACTAACTAACTTTTTGTAAGGGGATGATCGCTTGAACGAGTTGATGGAGGAACCTGCGGAAAGCACCCCAATCTGCGACGTACTGCGAATACTTGGCGCCAAATGGGCATTCATGATCATCGATGAGCTATGCAAAGGCCCGGCACGCTTTAAACAGCTGCAGCGAAAAGTAGCCGTCATCAAAACCCAGTCTCTTACGGATGCACTGCGCCACCTGGAACATAACGGTATCGTCCGGCGGGAAGTGTTCCCAACCGTACCTGTAACCGTAGAATACTCTCTCACGGAAAAAGGAAGGGACTTCCAATCGGCATTAAAAGAAATGGAAAAGTGGGCATTAAAATGGGGAAATGCAGGAAAAACAGAAAATGCCGGCCGCCCTTAAAAATAAGAACAGCAGGCAGATAGCCCGAGAAAGTGACGGCGTTCCAACATGGTTTGAGGAGCTGGAGAGGGTGCGCAGACGTGCTCCCCAACCCCGCGCCTGTCCCGGCAAGTAGTTTGTGCTGTATAGTGGGGGAGGGGGGCTAGAGGTTGCTTGGCAAAGGAAAAGCCTGCGAAAGTGCAGGCTTTTTCTGAAAAAAAGGTTCATTTTGGCGAAAAGCCTGCGAAAGTGCAGGAATTTTCGATGAAAATGAATCTGAGGCCCTGCACTCGGCAAAAAGCCTGCACAATTGCAGGAATTGTCTCGCGACCGCTGTATCACCGACAAAAAGATGTATTTTTGCAGGTTTTCTTCGCACCGCACCGCCCGGCCAGGCGGACTATTCGCACCGCGCGCAGCTCCCAGCGCGCGGTGTTGCACTGCATGACGGCGGTCGGTCGACCACAGGCTCTGGCCTGTGGGTCTGTCAACAACCAGCCGGCCGCTCTTAAGCGGCTTCTTCCATCTAGGAGTCTGTCCGACGGAGTTATTTTTGTGCATTAACCTTCTACGTGGGTCATCGGACAGACTCCAGGGAGTCTGTCCGACGGAGTTACTTTTGTGCATTAACCTTCTACGTGGGTCATCGGACAGACTCCAGGGAGTCTGTCCGACGGAGTTACTTTTGTGCATTAACCTTCTACGTGGGTCATCGGACAGACTCCTAGCCGCGCTCCATCGTCCGCATCCATGCGTCCGCGATCAGCGCGTGCCCGGCCAAAGTCGGATGGACGCCGTCCTCCGCCCAATATGCGGGCGCTGTCTTGGCGCAGGCTGCGGCGAACAGGCCGTCCAGCGGAACGTAGCTGGTGCGGAACTCCCTAGCCAATTCGCGGACCGCTTGAATTTTGGGATCGAGGTCCTCCCTCCACTGTTTGCGGTCCTCCGGATGCGGCAGTACGAACGGCTCCAGAAGGACGATTTCGGCGTCCGTATGCTCTTTGGCGCGGGCCAGCAGCCTCCGGTAGCCCTCGTAATAAGCTTCGGCAGCAGTCGGCTCCTGCCTGTCGTATCGTCTCCACGTATCGTTGATGCCGATCAATACGGATATCCACGTAGGATTGAGGCGCAGGCAATCCGCTTCCCACCGCTTCTCCAGATCGACGACGCGATCCCCTCCGATTCCCCGGTTTAGAATCGATATTTGCTTGTCCGGGTATTTCCTGCGAAACTCGGCGGCTACCAAATACGCATAGCCGTGACCCAAGCTCGCCCCGTCGCTGCGGTCCCTGCCGCAGTCCGTAATACTGTCCCCCTGAAAGAGGACGGTACCGTTATTTTCCATTTGCAGCATATGCCAACCTCTCCTTTTCTACTCTTTTACCCCGCCAAGCGTGAGCCCCTTGACAAAATATTTTTGCAAAAACGGATACACGACGAGAATCGGTACCGTCGCAAGCATCGTAATGGCGGCGCGGACCGAAGTCGGCGTCACCATGTTGGCGGAGGCGTTTTTGCTGTTGGCGAACGCGGACGTCGCCGACCCGCCGATGCTCAGATTCGCGGACTGCAGCTTTTTCATCAGCTCGTACTGCAGCGTGGACAGGTTGATTTTGGACGAATTGTACAAAAACGTATCGAACCAGCTGTTCCACTGCCCGACCGCGACGAACAGGGCGACGGTAGCGATAGCCGGCATACTGAGCGGAAGGATGATGCGGATGAACACCGTGAAGTCGTTCGCTCCGTCCATTTTGGCCGACTCGACCAGGCTTTCCGGCAGCCCTTCGATAAACGAGCGGATGACGATCAGGTTGAAGGCTCCGACGAGCCCCGGCACGATGTACACCCAGAACGAATTGGTCAACTGCAAATTTTTCATCAGCATGTAGACCGGAATCAGACCGCCGCTGAAATACATCGTGAACACAAAAATCATGGAAATCGCCCGGCGCAGCACAAAATCTTTGCGGCTGATCGTATACGCGAGCATCGCCGTACAAAAGACGCTCGTAACCGTTCCGATTATGGTGCGCAGCACGGAGATGAGAAAAGCGTGGTAAATCGTATTATCTTTAAAAATCGACTCGTAATTGTAAAGCGTAAATTTGCGCGGCCACAAGAACGTGCTGCCGAGCGTCGTATCCGTCGCTTGATTGAGCGACACCGCAGCCGTATTGACGAACGGATACAAAGTGACTACCAGAATGCAGAGCAGAAGCAGCGCATTCACCATATCGAAAAGGATGTCTCCGAATCCTCTTTTTTTCAGGCTTGCCATCGCTGGATTCATAGTCGCACCTCTCCACCAAAATTAATAAAGCCTCTCCTGGCCCAACCGCTTTGCGGCCTGGTTCGCGGCCATCAGCAGAACGATGCTGATCACGGTTTTGAAAATCCCCGCCGCTGTAGCGAACGAATAACGGGATAAATTAATGCCGTATTTCAGGACGAAAATATCGATCGTTTCCGCGTAATCCGTCACCATGCTGTTTTGCATCAAGTACTGCTGCTCGAACCCGGCATCCAGAATGTGCCCGATGCTCATAATCAGCAAAATGACGATAATCGGCCGGATCCCGGGCAGCGTAATGCTCCACATTTTGCGGAAACGGCCGGCCCCGTCCATGCTCGCAGCCTCGTACAGCGCCGGATCGATCATGGACATCGCAGCCAAATAAATGATGGCGCTCCAGCCCACTTCCTTCCATACGTTGGAAGCTCCGATGATCCACCAGAACGCGTGCGGCTGGGACAGCAGCAGAATCGGCTCCCGAATGATATGCAGCTTCAGCAGAAGCCCATTGACGATGCCGTCCAGAGAAAGCATGGTAATGATCAGGTTCGCCGCAACGACCCACGAAATAAAATGCGGAAGATAGCTGACCGTCTGCACGATCCTCTTGAAAAAAGCTTGCCGCACCTCGTTCAGCATAAGAGCCAGCGCGATCGAGCTGACGAACCCGAATACGAGATTAATGACGCTCATCGCCAGCGTATTGCGGATAATGCGGAAGAAGGCCTCATCCTGAAACAATTCCCGGAAATGATCCAGCCCCGTCCACTCGTTGTGCAAAATAGAGCTGCCCAGCTTGTAATTCTGGAACGCCATCAGCCATCCCCAGATCGGCACATAGTTGAACAGGATGACGTAGGCGACAAAAGGCACGGACATCAGCAGCAGCAATTTTTGCTGCTTTATTCTTTTCCAGACCGTTCCGGCCTTGCCGGCTTTGTCCGCCTTTGGCTTGCCTGCAGTGCGTTCGGTAACTACATCCATGTGTTCCCTTCCCCTCCTGACAAAATGCGAATCGGCGCAGGGATGCCCCGAGCGGCCTGGCCCTGCGCCGAACTTTTCAATCCCTTATTTCCACTTTTCCTGGCGATCCTTCACCTTTTGCGTCAATTCGTCCATCCAACCCTTGACATCCAGCTTGTTCACCGTGCCTACGTAGTCGCTCCAGCTTTTGTCAAAATCGGCCTTGGACTTGGCGACGACCATTTGCGGCGGAAATTTTTTGTTAATGTCGTTTAATTTCTGATCAAACACCTTGGCCTTGTCGGAAAGCTCGATGCTCCAAATCGGGAAATATTTCCGCTTCAAATTCGGCGGATTGAACAGGTCCGCATACGTCTGAACGCCGTAGGATTTGAGAATCGCCTTATCCGTATCCGTATAATCCGCAGCGATCTCCTCCGGCTGAAAGCCCGGATCGTAGTTGTTGCCGTCCGGCAGCGTGCCCGACGAGCCCGGCCAGAAATACAGCACCTCTCCGCTCCAGTTCTTGAAGTTTTCTTTGACCTTGAAGAAATCGCGCTGCTCCTGGGTCCGGTAAAAGCGGCCTTTGTCGTTGACTTTGTAGTCCTCGTCTTTTACGCCCCAGTTTTTGAGCGTTTGCATCTCGTCGCTGGCCATGAAGTCGGCAAACTCGATGGCGCGGACAGGGTCTTTGCAGTTGATCGAAATCCCGAAGCCGAAGCCGTAGTTCATCGTCGGCGTATCGAGGTAGTCGCCTTTGATGCTGTCGTCGAACGTCAGCTGGAGCGGAGCGTACATGCGGTCCAGCTTGCCCTGCTGCTTCAGAGCGGCCGTCGCATCCTGGAACTGCCACGACTGGTCGAACATCCCGAGCACGCGCCCGCTCGACAGTTTGGCCAAATATTGGTCGTAGTTCATCACGAACGCTTCTTTATCGACCAAGCCCTCGTTGTACATATCGTTAAGTTTTGAATAATATTTCTTCGTGATGTTCTCGTCCGTCTGGTAGAACGTCAGCCCGTTCGTATCCGGGTTCACCATCGCCCGTGAATCGTTCGGCCCTCCGGCCAGGAACTGCATCGCGGTCGTGAGCGTGAAATTGCGGAAATCGTAGGTCAAAATTTCAAACGGAATCGTGTCCGCTCCGTCGATTTTCGGATATTTCTTGGCATAATTGCGCAGCAGGTCTACATACTGGTCGAACGTGGTGATTTTCGGATAGCCCGCATCCTTGAGCACTTCCTTCTGCACCCAGAACGCCGCGTTCACCCATTTGTTCGGCTTGCCGGTCGGGGCCGCGTAAGGCAGCGCATAAATGTGGCCGTCCGCCGCTTTGATGCGTTCCCAGTAAGGGCCGTAAATCTTTTTGATGTTCGGGGCGTGCTTCTCGATCAGATCCTCCAGCGGGATCAGCGCTTTCGCATCGATCAGCTTGAACATTTTATCGCCGGCGTAGATCAAATCCGGATAATCGCCCCCGGCGATCATCACCCCGAGCTTCTGCTCGATCTCGCCGACAAGACGCTCGTATTTGATCGTTACGCCCGTTTTCTCCGTAATCATATCGCCCAGCTTCGTATGCTCCGGCACGTTATCCCCTGGAGCGTTAAGAAAATAAGTAAACGTTACCGGGTCTTTTTTGCCGGCTGCCGACTGCGCGGTCTGCTTGCCGTCCGTTGAATTGGGCTGCTTCGCCGCCGGTTCCGGTTGGCTCCCGCACGCGCTGAGCATAGTGAGCGACAAGGAAGCCGCTATGATCGTTGTAAGCGCTTTTCTCTTTTTCAAATCAATACCTCCCTTTTGTTATGGCTACTTAAGTATAAAGGGGGGCGGGCGAACCAAAAACCCGACAATGCTAAGAACAATACCGGAAAGATCTAATGAATTTCCTCTTGACTTTTCCGCATGCCTTCATTTATAGTTTTGAATCAAGCAACATATAAGGCCAAGACCAAAGACACGATTTCCTTCACGGACCGCCCAGAGAGAGAAGCATTCGCTGCGAGCTTCTTCGGAGACCGGATCGGAATTACCCCTTTGCAGCTGTGGCGCCGAACCCGCTTCTCCGTGCTGCGGCAGTAGGCGACACCGATTGATCCCCGTTACCGGATTCCAAATGAGGACCTTGCACCCCGCATGTTGTGGCGACCCGCCCGGCGATGCCGCGGCTGCAGGTCGAATTAGGGTGGAACCACGAGCTGAACGCACTCGTCCCTTCCGGGATAGAGGCGTTTTTTTGCGTTCGATTTGATATGAGATAAACCTCTATCGAGGTCTTTCGAAGATGAGCGACCGCGTTCAGAGGTAGGTTTATTCGCCAATAAGAATGTTGTTCTACGTGCTTTAGCGCTATAAAGAACTTAAACATTCTTATGTGGTAAAAAATGAGGGAAATGGAGGCGTTTTTCATGGAAATCAAGGCAGTATTGGCAGACGGAACAATTCGGAGGTATGCAGCGGGAACCACCGTCCGGCAAGTGGCGGCATCGATCGGCTCTGGCTTGATGAAAAACGCCATAGCCGGCAAGGTAGACGGAAAGCTCGTCGACTTGAGCGAACCCATTCTCAGCGACAGCCAGGTTGAGATCGTGACTCTCGATAGCCCGGACGGGCGGTACATTCACCGGCACAGCACAGCCCATTTGCTGGCTCAAGCCCTAAAGCGGCTTTACGGCCAAGCGTCGGTGAAGCTTGGTATCGGCCCCGTCATCGAAGACGGCTTTTACTACGATGTCGATCTTCCCGAGCCGATTTCGGTTGACGACTTGGCCGCTATCGAAAAGCAAATGCAAGCCATCGTCCAGGAAGACTTGCCCATCGTCCGCCGCGTGGTCAGCCGCTCCGAGGCGCAAGCCGTGTTCGAGGCGCTTGACGATCCTCTGAAGCTGGAGCTGATTCGCGACCTGCCGGAGGAATCGGTGATCAGCCTGTACGAGCAAGGCGAGTTCGTCGATTTGTGCCGCGGCCCGCACCTGCCGTCGACGGGCCGAATCAAAGCTTTCAAGCTGCTGAGCGTAGCCGGCGCTTACTGGCGCGGAGATTCCGGCAACAAGATGCTGCAGCGCATTTACGGCACGGCTTTTTTGAAAAAGTCGGAACTGGACAATCACCTGCACATGCTGGAGGAAGCCCGCAAACGCGATCACCGGAAGCTGGGCAAAGAGCTTGACCTGTTCATGTTCTCCGAGGAAGCGCCGGGAATGCCGTTCTATTTGCCCAAAGGCATGGTCGTCCGCACGGAGCTGGAAAACTTTTCGCGCGAACTGCTCAGGCAGCACGGCTACGATGAAGTCCGCACGCCGCTCATGATGAACAACCGGATGTGGGAGCAATCCGGTCACTGGGACCACTACAAAGAGAACATGTATTTCACCGACGTCGATGAGTCGCGGTTCGCACTGAAGCCGATGAACTGCCCCGGACATATGCTCATTTTCAAAAACGGCCTGCGCTCCTACCGGGAGCTGCCGATCCGCATGGCCGAATTCGGTCAAGTGCACAGGCATGAATTTTCCGGGGCGCTGAACGGCATGATGCGGGTCCGCACTTTTTGCCAGGATGACGCCCATCTGTTTGTCCGCCCCGACCAGATCGAAGACGAAATCGGCGCGGTCATCGCGCTCATCCATCAGGCGTATCAAGTGTTCGGCTTCGATTACACAATCGAGCTTTCGACAAAACCCGAAGACTCCATGGGCTCCGAGGAACTGTGGGCGCAGGCGGAGCAGTCCCTGCAAAATGTGCTGGACCGCCGCGGCATCGCCTATCGCATCAATGAAGGCGACGGGGCCTTCTACGGGCCGAAAATCGATTTTCACATTCTCGACGCGCTCAAGCGGAGCTGGCAGTGCGGCACGATTCAGCTGGATTTCCAAATGCCGGAGAAATTCGATCTCACATACGTCGGCGACAACAACCAAAAGCACCGCCCGGTCGTAATTCACCGCGCCGTGTACGGCTCCATCGACCGGTTCATGGGCATTATTACGGAGCATTTTGCCGGGGCGTTTCCGCTGTGGCTGGCTCCGGTTCAGGCCAAGCTGGTGCCCGTATCCGAGAATGATTGGGACTATGCCAACCATGTCAAGGAACAGTTCCAGGCTGCGGGTATTCGGATCGAGGTCGACGGCCGCAGCGAGAAGCTCGGCTACAAAATCCGCCAGGCGCAGCTGGAAAAAGTGCCTTATATGCTCGTCGTCGGCGAGAACGAGAAGCAATCCGGCCAAGTTTCCGTAAGAAAACGGAACGAAGGCGACCTTGGCAGCCGCAGCATCGATGAAATCGTAGGGCTAATGATCGAAGAGATTCGCATGCGGAAATAATTCGGGATACTCCGAGGGCCGCTCGTGAACGTCGGGCAAAAGGGCAGACGCCCTTTTGCCCGGGGCGAGGAGCGTAGGGGGGCGACCGCCGCCATGCTGCGCGCCCCCGCGGGTTCGCGCGCGGTGGTTGGGGGCCGCTGGGGCTGGCTGGGACCGTTAAGGCTGACTGGGCCAGTTGGGCAGCGGCTGGGGACGTTTGGCCGCGGAACGGCTGGGGATGCTGGGAGCCGGCTGGACAGCATTAGTACCTCTGGGCCACTGTGAATACTGGGCTTGCCGGAGCCGCTTCGCCTGCTGTACCCGTCGTGCCCGCTAGTGTAGCTTTGCACACCGGTCAGCGCTGGAACCCCTGGGCCAACTATACATGCTGGGCCCGCCGGAGCCGCTTGACCTGTTGGGCATCATACCAGTTGGGACGGCTGGGCCTATGCTGGGGCCAGGTAGCCCTGCCAATGCGCAGAGTGCAAAAAGCCTGCAAAAATACATCTTTTTGCGCCGTAATGCGCATGCTTCGAAAAATGCCTGCAAAAGTGCAGGTTTTCCGGCCGAATGGGGCCTCAAACCCATCATCGGCGGGAAATTCCTGCACTTTTGCAGGCTTTACCCTGAAACGGGCCGGTTCCGTCCAAAAAGCCTGCACTTTTGCAGGTTTTACAAGCTGCCGAGCCATCCCGAACCACTCCGAACCACTCCGAGCCGCCCCAGACCGCCTTTCGAATGGTCGTGCTGTCAAAGGCCTTTAAGGTCCTTCGAAGCCTAGTCCCCCAAACGACAAAAAGGGGTTGTCCCAAAAAGGAGCTGCCCCAGAAAAGGGTTGTTCCAAAAATCAATTGATGATTTTCTATGTCCTACTTTGCTTTGACCTAAAGAAAGGACCTCACTCTCCACCCGGTAGTGGAATTTGAGGTCCTTTTGCTCGATTTTTGCGCTGTTCCCGTACTATTCGAACGCTTTTGGGACAGTCTCTTTACCGCATTTGAGTTTATTTTAAGACGCCATGCACTACTGGCTGCCAGCTGTCTTATTTCAAATTCTCGGGGTTCAATTGCAGCAGCTCCGGCAGCACGAAAACGCCGTCCTTGCGGATCAACACGTCGTCGAACCAGATTTCGCCGCCGCCGTATTCGGGGCGTTGGATGCACACGATATCCCAATGCAGCGAGGACTTGTTGCCGTTGTAAGCATCGTCATAGCAGTTCCCCGGCGTGAAGTGGAAGCTGCCGTCGATTTTCTCGTCGAACAGCGTATCCTTCATAGGGTGCTGGATGTACGGGTTGACGCCGATGGCGAATTCGCCGACATACCGCGCGCCCTCGTCGATGTCCAGAACTTCGTTGATGCGGACGGTATCGTTCGACGTCGCCTTCACGATTTTGCCGTTCTCGAACTCAAAGCGGATGTTCTCGAACGTAAAGCCGTCATGCGGGGTCGGCGTATTGTACGAGATCACGCCGTTCACCGACTCGCGCACGGGCGCCGAATACACTTCGCCGTCCGGGATGTTCAGCCCGCCGTCGCATTTGACCGCGCCGATCCCTTTGATCGAGAACGTAAGATCCGTACCCGGGCCGACGAGACGAACCTTGTCCGTGCGGTCCATCAAATTTTTGAGCGCGTCCATCGCCTTGGACATTTTGCCGTAGTCCATCGTGCACACGTCGAAGTAGAAGTTCTCAAACGCCTCCGTACTCATCCCGGCAAGCTGTGCCATCGAAGGAGTCGGATAGCGCAGTACGACCCATCTCGTATCCTTCACCCGGATATCGAAATGCACCCGCTGATAATAAATCGAGTTGTACAGCTTCATCCGGTCAGCCGGAATGCCAGCGGACATTTCGTACATGTTCGCGCCGCCGCGCACCCCGATGTAGCCCTGCATCTGCTTCATTTGAAAAGCGTCCGCTTCCGCCCATTGCGCCATCTGCGCTTCCGTGCTGTCCATAATCAGCTGCCGCATCACGGTATGGTCCCGCAGGTTGACATAAGGATGCGCGCCCGCTTCGTGAACCTTTTTCACCAGTTCTTTTACAAATATGGCGTCTATCCCGTAAGCCTCAATCAAAACGTTTTCGCCGGGCTGCGCTTTAACCGAATAATTCACCAACACATCCGCAAGCCTTGTTAGTCTGGGATCCAGCATCTCTATTTCTCCTTTTCCTCTTGGGGCTCAATTTCAAAAGACGGCTCGTTGATCTGGAAACCGACCGTCGTCAAATAAAACCACTCGCCGTTCTCTTCCTGATGCTGATCAAGCTCATAGATCATAGAACGGAATTTGCTCAGCCACGCGGCGAACTTTTCCTTGCTCATCTTCACCTCAAGCTGAGTCGCCATTCGCGGCCATTGCTTGCGGTCGGGCGAAGGAATCTGGAACGCCTCCTCCGGCGCCTGGATCGCTCTCAGCCTTGCGCGGCCAAGGACGCCAAGCGTCGCTTCGCGGTAGTAGTTCTCCACTTCGGAGACGTACGGAAGCAGCTCTTCACTAGGTACAAAGCCCCGGGCGACGGCGCGGTAAAACTTTTGCACGATGCCGTTTTTGAGCTCTGTCCGGACGACGGAAATAAAACCGTGCTTCTCCAGTTCGTTCAAATGATAATGCACCTTCGCGCGCGCCATCCCGAGCAGCTTGGCAAGCTGCTGCCCCGTGTAGGCTTTCTCGATCAAAAACAGCAGCACTTTCGCGCGCAGCGGATCGCTCACTGTTTTTAATTGTTCAAGATCTTCAATAATATAAATCGGCAGCATGTGTGATTCGACCCCTCTCTATCTTCTGAAAATCATTTATTAGACAACGGTCAAATCTTTTTAACCGTATCATAATGCGCAGCAAAAGCATTGTCAATCGACGAAAAGGCCTATAAATCAAAAATAGTTTGGAAGCGCTTCACCAAATTCATGGAGCCAAGTTTCTTTCTTTATGGTAGCAAAAAGGGACGTTTCTGTCATCCATGACACGAACGTCCCTTCTCCTTATGCCAATTATCCGGCCCTTCATACCGGCTGAAACAACGTGCCCGCGATCTGCGGCTAACCGTATATCCGGCTCCCGGCTTCGCGGAATTGCTGCGCTTTTTCCTCCATGCCGCTGCTCAGCGCCGTCTCCTCTTCGAGGCCCCTGGCATGGGCGTACGAGCGAATATCCTGGGTAATTTTCATGCTGCAAAATTTCGGGCCGCACATAGAGCAAAAATGCGCGGTCTTCGCGCCCTCGGCGGGGAGCGTCTCGTCGTGGTACTCGGCCGCGCGTTCGGGATCGAGCGACAGGCCGAACTGGTCACGCCAGCGAAATTCAAAGCGCGCCTTCGACAGCGCGTTGTCGCGATCCTGCGCACCCGGATGGCCTTTGGCCAGATCTGCGGCGTGCGCGGCGATTTTGTACGCGATGACGCCTTCGCGCACATCGTTCTTGTTCGGCAAGCCGAGGTGCTCTTTCGGCGTCACATAGCACAGCATCGCGGTGCCGAACCAGCCGATCATCGCCGCCCCGATGGCGGAGGTGATGTGGTCGTAGCCCGGCGCGATGTCCGTCGTCAGCGGCCCCAGCGTGTAGAACGGCGCTTCCTTGCACACTTCAAGCTGGCGGTCCATGTTCTCTTTGATCTGGTGCATCGGCACGTGCCCCGGTCCTTCGATCATCACCTGGACGTCATGCCTCCAGGCGATCTCCGTCAGCTCGCCCAGCGTTTCGAGCTCGGCAAACTGCGCCTGGTCGTTCGCGTCGGCGATCGAGCCGGGACGCAGGCCGTCGCCCAGCGAGAATGCGACGTCGTAAGCTTTCATAATTTCGCAAATGTCCTCGAAATGCGTATACAGGAAGTTTTCCTTGTGGTGGGCCAGACACCAGGCGGCCATAATCGATCCGCCGCGCGAGACGATCCCGGTCACGCGCTTTGCCGTCATCGGAATGTAGCGCAGCAGCACCCCTGCGTGGATCGTAAAATAGCTGACGCCCTGCTCCGCCTGCTCGATCAGCGTGTCGCGGTACACTTCCCACGTCAGGTCTTCGGCCTTGCCGTTGACTTTTTCCAGCGCCTGGTACAGCGGCACCGTGCCTACGGGAACCGGCGAGTTGCGGATGATCCATTCGCGGGTCGTATGAATATTTTTGCCGGTGGACAAATCCATGATCGTGTCGGCGCCCCACCTTGTCGCCCAAGTCATTTTCTCCACTTCTTCTTCAATGGAGGACGCGACCGCAGAGTTTCCGATGTTAGCATTAATTTTCACTAAAAAATTGCGCCCGATAATCATCGGCTCGCTCTCCGGATGATTGATATTGGAAGGAATGATCGCCCGGCCCCTGGCCACTTCGTCGCGGACGAATTCCGGCTTGACGTTTTCGCGGATAGCGATGTACTCCATCTCCGGCGTTATGATGCCTTTGCGGGCGTAGTGCATCTGGGTCACATTGCAGCCGGATTTGGCCCGCAGCGGCCTGCGGTGCAGGCCCGGAAACACTTCCGCCGCTCCCTTCGCATTCTCCGCGGAAAGGCCGTTGTCTTCAGGCTTGACCTCACGGCCGATGTAAGCTTCCACGTCTCTGCGCTCTTCGATCCAGGACAGACGACCCGCCGGCAGCCCCCGGCGAATGTCGATCTGCTGCTCGGCATCGGTATACGGACCGCTCGTATCGTAGACGCGGACCGGCTCGTTCGCCTCTGCTTCCCCGAACATGTTCGTGGAAGCTCCGAGCGCGATTTCCCTCATCGGCACCCGGATATCGGGTCTTGAGCCCTGCACGTATACTTTACTGCTGCCCGGAAAAGCAGATATTTGAATAGTTTTGGTTCCGTTTGCCGTCATGGCCGATCCCTCCAGTTTTTGATTGCCGCAAGCAGCTCTGCGGCCGCTTCCTTGGGCGAGTGCGCCTGGGTGATCGCGCTCACGACCGCGACGCCGTCCGCGCCTCCGCGGAAGACGGCCGCGGCGCCTGCGGCATCGATCCCGCCGATGCCGACAAGCGGCAGCCGGATGCCGCCCTCGCGCATCCGCACCAGCTCTGCGGGCCCCATGACCGCACGCGCATCGAGCTTCGTGCGCGTGGCGTACATGGGCCCGACGCCCAAATAGTCGGCGCCTGCGGCCAGCGCCGACTGCGCCTCGGCAAGATTGTGGGCTGAGATGCCCACAATCTTGCCCGGAAACCGCCGCCGCACCTCGGCGGCGGGGGCGTCTTCCTGGCCGACGTGGATGCCGTCGGCCTCCAGCTCTTCCGCCATCCGTTCATCGTCGTTGACGATGAACGGGATGGCGCGGCGCGCGCACAGCTCGCGCAGCTGTGCGCCCAGCGCGAGCATGGCCGCGCCCTCCAGGGCGCCGGGGCCTTTCTCGCGGTATTGGAACATCGTCACGCCGCCGTCAATGGCGGCTTCCAGCACTTCAAGCGGGTCAGCCCCCGCACAGTTCGCGCTGCCCATAACCAAATAAAGCCGCAGCGCATCGCGCAGCCGGTCTTCGCTTAATTTCATACGCCACCCCGTTTCCGGCGTCCGTAAGCCCAATGGTTCGTCGGGCCGTGCCCGCCTCCGATATGAAGCGGCTCGGCGATCGCCGCCTGAATGAACTGCTTCGCCAGCCGGACCGCTTCCGGCACTTCAAAGCCCTGCGCCAACCCGGCCGCAACGGCTGAAGCGAACGTACAGCCCGTCCCGTGCGTGTGCCGGGTTGCGATGCGCGGCGCCGTGAACTCGGTGAACGCCTCGCCGTCATACAACAGATCCGTCGCGTAATCCGCATCCTCCGCGTCGTGGCCGCCTTTGATCATCACGTTCCTGCAGCCGTACTGATGAATGCGCTTTGCGGCTTCTCTGCGCGAAGCCGTATCGGTGATGCTCACCCCGCTCAGCGCCTCCGCTTCGGGGATGTTGGGCGTTACGACCGCCGCCAGCGGCAGCAGGCTGTCGATCATGGTATCGATCGCTTCCTGCTGCAGCAGGGAAGCTCCTCCCTTGGCGATCATGACCGGGTCCACGACGACCCGGCTCCAGCCGTACCGCCGTATCGCGGCTGCGGCCGTACGAATAATGTCGCTGCTGAACAGCATCCCCGTCTTGACCGCATCCGGCGGCAAATCATCGCCGATTGACGACAGCTGCCGTTCCACGGCTTCTACGGGCAGCGGGTATACGCCCTGCACACCGAGCGTGTTTTGCGCGGTTATAGCCGTAATCGCCGACATCCCGAATACGCCCAGCTCCTGAAACGTCTTGAGGTCGGCCTGAATGCCCGCCCCGCCTCCGCTGTCGGAACCTGCAATGGTAAGCGCCTTATAAATGGTGGACATAGTTAATTCCCTCCTTTATATTTCACACTCGGCTGAACCCTTCGATCGGACTGCTCGCCGAAGCGTAACGTTTTTTGGGAATGCGCCCCGCTTCAAAACCGGCGCGTCCCGCTTCTATCGCAAGCTTCATCGCCAGCGCCATCTTTACCGGGTCTTTGGCGCCGGATACCGCCGTATTCAGCAGCACTCCGTCAGCTCCCATCTCCATCGCCAATGCCGCATCCGAAGGCGCGCCGATTCCCGCATCGACGATGACCGGCACTTTCGCTTGTTCAATAATGAAGCTCAGGTTGAGCGGATTGACGATGCCCAGCCCTGTGCCGATCGGCGAGGCTCCCGGCATAATCGCATGCACGCCTAACTCCTGCAGCCGTTTGGCCAGCAGCACGTCGTCCGAAGTGTACGGCAGCACGATAAAGCCTTCTTCCAGCAGCATTTCCGACGCTTTCAGCGTTTCGACCGGATCAGGCAGCAGCGTCCGCTCGTCTCCGATCACTTCGACCTTGATCATGTCGCAAAGGCCGGAAGCTTTCGCCAGCCTGGCGATGCGAACCGCTTCTTCCGCGGTTTTGGCGCCGGCCGTATTCGGCAGCAGCGTGAACTGCTCTACATCGAGCATCGACAAAAAGTTCGGCTGACTCGCCTCAAAAATGTTCATCCTTCTCACCGCAAACGTTAAAATCTGCGATCCGCTAACGTCGACGGCCTGTTTTTGAATATGAAAATCGGGAAATTTCCCCGTTCCGAGCAGCAATCGCGATGTGAATTCATAAGATCCTATTTTTAACATTGTCATTATCCCCCTCCGACAAAATGAACGATTTCGATTTTGCTGCCTTCGGCGATTTCGGCTCCGTCGTGATCCTGCTTTTGAAGGATCGCATGATTCAGCTCCACGACGAGCATTTTACCGGTTAATTCAAAATGCTCCAGCAGCCCGCTCACCGTCGTTACCGTATCCGGCACCTCCACGGCCTGGCCGTTAATGTGCAGCTTCAATAGCGCTCAGCTCCTTTCTATTTTCCCGATGCGCGGCCCGCGGACAAAAAGCATCCCGCCACTCGCGGCACCCGGCCACGTCCCCGGATTCCTCGTCCAAAACGATATCCGCCATGATCCTGCCGGTTAACGGACTTAACAAAATGCCGTTCCGGTAATGTCCCGCTGCGATAAAAAGCCCCTCATATTCCGGCACCTTGCCGATATAAGGCAGGCCATCCCCTGTCTGCGGCCGCAGCCCCGCCCACGCCTTCTCCCATTCGGCTTCGCCAATGCCGGGCATCAAGCGCTGCGCCCGCTCCAGCAGCAGGCTCAGTCCGTGGAGCGATACTTTGCGGTCGTAGCTGCCTGGGAGTACGGTCGCCCCGACGACCAAGCGGCCGCCCGCTTTGGGCACGATGTAGCAGCCGTGCGAGAACAGCGTTTTGACCAGCTGCGGCTTGTGCGTCAGGACGGAAAAGCATTCGCCTTTTACCGGATGCATTGGCAGCCGGACGCCAACGCCGGAGAGCAGCTGTCCGCTCCAAGTTCCCGCAGCGACGACGACCAGATCGGCGTGCAGCGGCCCGTCGCTCGTCATGACGCCGGCCGCCCGGCCCTTGTGGACGAGCAGCCCGAGCGTCTGGACGTACTCCCGCAGCCTCGCGCCGAGCGCCGCAGCCGCTTGCGCCAACGCTTGCGCGAGATGCGGCGCGTCCACCTGCCCGTCGTCCGGCAAATATAGCGCCCCGAGCGTGTCCGGGCTCAGTTCCGGCTCCAGCCGGACGGCATCGGCGGCGCTGAGCCACTCGGCCCGTTCGCCGGCGGCCTTTTGCAGCTGCGCCCGCGCCCGCAGCCCGCTGCGCTGCTCCTCCGTCAGTGCGACGTGCAGTAGCCCCTCGCGGATCAGGCCGATATCGATGCCCGTTATCGATTTCAGTTCTTCCGCCAGCTGCGGGAACATGCCGCGGCTCTGCCTGGACCATTGAAACAGCGGGCCGGTATCCTCCATCTCGGACTGCGCTCCGAGCATCCCCGCTGCGGCGGAGGAAGCTTCCGCACCCAGCCTGCCTCTCTCCAGCAGCGTCACCCGCTGCCCCCGTTTCGCCAGCTCGTAAGCAATCGAACAGCCGATCACGCCGCCGCCGACAATAATCACATCAGACTTGCCAGTGATGTTCATTTATCTCTCCTCCTCGCGCTTCAGTTCGCTTGCGTATGCCTGCACAGCCCGCAGCGGATCGGCCGCTTCCAAAATGCCGCTCATCACAGCCACCCCGGCCGATCCGGCGGCCAGCGCCGGCTTCACCCGCTGCGGTGTTATGCCGCCGATCGCGATGACCGGGACCGCCGTGCGCACCGCAACTTCGCGCAGCTGCTCCAGCCCTCTCGGGGCGGCTCCCGGCTTGGAATTCGTCGCGAAAATGTGCCCGTACATGACGTAGTCCGCCCCTTCCCGCTCTCTTTGCAGCGCTTCTTCGACGCTGTGCACCGAAAAACCGGCCCGGCCGACGTTCGCGGGGCTCGTCGCCCGAACCGACGGAAGCGGCGGCGAATCGCCCGGCAGATGAATGCCGCCAAGCAGGGCTTCCGCCGCCAGGGAAGGATGTCCGTTCATGTACATCCGCGAGCAAGGCACCCCAGCCGCCATGATTTGGCGAATCCCCTGTAAAATTTCTTCAGCCGTCTTGTCTTTCTCCCTGATGTGAATGGCCGTCACGTACGGCCAAATCCGCGATGCGATGGAAGCCAGCTCGGCCCAATTCTGTTTTCCCGTCGATATGACATGAAGCTCATTACCCGGCATCCGCTGATAGGCTCCTTTCCGATACAAACAAAAAAACCACTTTTCCGAAGAAAAGTGGTTATCGCTGGCGCCGCACTCCAAAAAAACATCAAATGCCGCATCTATTCGAAAGTCCGCTTTCCTCCGCTGGTATGACCCAGTTCAGGTTCAAAGGGTTCAGATCGCTCTGTCTCAGCCTTACGGCGCCCCTAGGGATTTGCTTTCAATGATTCAATTGTTCAGTCGCTATCCATCATAACACGAAGAGCGCAGATTGAAAATAGATCATTCAGATCCGGTCGATTTTATGGAAAATCTCGGCCCATTGCGAGACTTGCTTTTAGCCCTGCAAAATTTCCTTGACAATTGCTTTAAGAGGAGTCAGCGTTCCGATCAGGTTCTTCAGGTCATCCGACGTTTTGGATGTTTCGCCTTCGGCAACCGCCTGGAAAATCCCCGCGAACAAGGCGGCTACAGGCTCCGGAAGCCCGCCTTGCAGCAGAATCGCCTTTTGCTCGTCGTATGAAACCGATTGATAGACAACCTGTTTGCCGGATACCTCTGAAATCACCTGCGCAAACTCGTCAAAGCTCCACGTTTCACTTGCAGTCAGGTTATAGGACTTGTTCTCATGACCTTCCTGCGAAAGGACCACGGCACCGGCCAAGGCAAGATCGTTCCGAGTCGCCGTATTGACTCTTCCGTCGCCCGCATTCGTGACCAATGCTCCGAACTGTACCGCCGCGCCTACCGATTGAGGGGTAACGAACACGTCCGTATAGAGTGAATTGCGCAGGAACGTGTACGGGATATTTGCCGCGAGAATGAGTTTTTCCGTTGACACATGCGTCGGAGCAAGAGCCAAGTTGGATTGTTCGCCAAAGGCGAAGCCGTAGTATAAAATATGACCAACCTTGGCTGTTTTAGCCGCTTCGACTACATTCGTGTGCTGAGCCATGCGCAGCGTTTCATCGTGAGCGTCAGGGCTCGGAATGAAAAGCAGCTTGGAGGCGCCGGCAAAGGCTTGTTCGAGCGAAGCCCGGTCGTTATAGTCTCCTTGACGCAATTCAACGCCGAGTTCGGCAAGCGCAGAAGCTTTCTCCACATTGCGGACGACCGCAACGATTTGATTCGCCGGCACTTTTTTATCCAAAAGATGATGAACAACAAGACCCCCCAATTGACCTGTAGCACCCGTAATTACAATAGACATGAACTCATCGTTCCTTTCGCTTCAAATTTAGAAAATAGTCAGCCGTTCGTTAAAACTTTCCGTTCGTATTTTTCCACTGATCCTTCGGCGGAATCGCCTCGATGATGTCCCAATGCTCGGCGATTTTACCGTTATCCAACCGGAAAAGGTCATAGACCGCAGTATCCGATCCGCTAAAGCTTGCTTCGCTTACAACCAAAACAAAATTGCCCTCTCCGATAAGCTTCCGCACTTTAAAAGAACCGGAAGCGCCCCCCTGCTTGGCCATTTCCTGGAACGCCTTCATCACTGTCGACACCCCGTCCCCAAACATCGGGTTATGCTGGATGTAATTGTCGCCGTTGTAGTAGGTCGGGAATGCCGCCGGATTTTTGCCCATGAACACATCCTCGTAAAACCGGCTGATCAAAGCTTTGTTCGCCTCGGTCTTGTCGAGATCGGCGACCTCGGCGTTTCCGTCAACCAACGTATGGCCGCTTGGATTAGGTGCGCCAATATCTTGCAGGTTGTCCCAGTGCTCGACGATCCTGCCGTTTTCGAATCTGAAGATGTCGAACACCGCTTTCCGCGAACCGAAAAGGTTAACCTCGGAATGAACGGCCACATAATCGCCGTCTTCGATCACCCTTTTGATATCATACGTCACACCGGCGCCTTTCATTTGCTTGATGGCCTCGATCACAGTCTCTCTGCCGCTCGGAAAAGCGAGGTTATGCTGAATGTATTTGTCCGGGCTGATCCATTTCTCCATGGCCGCCGGATCTCCGGTTTCGAAGCTTTTCAGCACCGCGGCCGCTTTGTCCTTATTGCTCGTTGCGATGATGACGGATCGGGCCGAAGCGTCCCATTTCACCTGTTTGCCCAGGATTTGTTTGACGAAATCGGCAGGAACGTACGTTTTGCCGCTTTCGGACAAAATCGGCGCCGCCGGCAGTTGGACCGTTTTGTCATCTACAGCCGCTTCCTTACTGCCCACGCGGATATGAATTTTCGTCTTGTCTTTGCTTAGCGTGACGCTTCGATCATCCGCATTCCAGACAATATGCTCGTTATCGTCCCGGACTCCCAGTTTCGTCGCGACAGCCCGCAACGGCAGCAAAACTTGATCGTTTTGCAAAAGCGGAGCATCCGCAAATGTATCCTTTTGCCCGTCGATCACGATGCTGATATCCCCGGTGGCATTAGCCGCAAAAGCTGGCATGGAAGAAGATACAAGAAATAATCCGGCTAACAGGCTGGAAGCAATATGCTTTTTCATTATTTTGGATCCGCCTCGATTCGTTATGTAATCAAATCAGTTACATGTTAATGCAAAAAAATAGGCATTATTTATTTTGCGCCACTCACTCCTTTGTCCGGGATCTCCCCCGTGCTAAAAAACGAATGTATACTCGTTAAATATTTGCTACAATAGTAGAATAATTGATACTTAATATAATCACAAGTACTGTTATTTTTAATAGATACTATCAAAAACCGTAGTATTGGAGGAATATGAAATTGGCGAAGTACGGCGAAAATTTTCTGAAATGCCCGATGTTTACTGCGCAAAGCCTGATCGGCGGAAAATGGAAGGTAATTATTCTGTGGCTGCTGCACGATGGTCCGAAACGGTTCAGCGAGATTCATAAAGCGATACCAGACGTTACCCAATCCATGCTCACCAACACGCTTAGAGATCTCGAAAGCGACGGGCTGCTCCATCGTGAGATTTACCGTCAGGTTCCGCCGAAAGTCGAATATTCGCTCACTCCCATCGGCCAAAAACTGATTCCGGTCATTCAGATGCTGGGGGATTGGGGGGTTGAATATGTGGAGGAGAATGCGGAAAAGCATGCCGGCTCAGACTCCCAGCTTTTGTAACGAATCGACCTATTGAGAAAGGAAGTCCTGTTTCATGCTAGTGCAGTTGAATAAACAACTGGAGAAAATTTTACCTCTGATTACCCCTGCGAGCTTGCTGATCGGCGTGCTTTTGGGCGGTCATTTGTCAGGGTATGCATATTTATCACCGTGGATTTTTGCGTTTATGACGTTTTCCGGCAGCATCAGCTCCAGCTTCAAGGAATTTGTAAAAGTCGTTGTTCACCCGCTTCCTCTGGTGACAACGCTGCTCGTGCTTCACATCATTATGCCCTTGGCCGTTTTCGGACTCGGTCATGCCGTCTACTCCGAGGATACGCTGACGATTACCGGCCTGCTGCTGGCGGCTGCGATACCTACCGGCATCACCAGCTTCGTCTGGGTCGCCATCTACCGCGGCAATACCGTTCTAACCTTGTCGATCATTCTCGTCGACACCATCCTTTCGCCGTTCGTTGTGCCTTATACGCTTTCCGCCCTGATCGGGGCCAAAGTGGAGATGGATATCGGGGCGATGATGCGCGGGCTGTTCTTCATGATTGTGCTGCCCTCCGTAATAGGCATGCTGCTGAATCAATGGACGCGGGGAAAAATAAAAGAACAACTCGGACCGAAATTAGGTCCCTTTTCCAAAATCGGCATGGGCATCGTCGTCGCCATTAACGGAGCTGTAGTCGCGCCTTACCTGCGGAATTTCAACGTAAAATTGGTCGGCATGGCGTTATTCGTTCTCGCACTGGCGACCCTCGGGTATGTGCTCGGCTGGCTGATCGCCAGTTGGATGCGCTGGAAGCGCGACACCGTCGTTGCGCTGACTTTTAACAGCGGCATGAGAAACATCAGCGCCGGCGCAGTGCTGGCCGTCACTTATTTTCCCGCTCCCGTCGCGATCCCGGTCGTGCTGGGCATGCTCTTCCAGCAGCTGCTTGCCTCGCTGTTCGGCTACTTGCTGGGCAAGCGCTACGGCCCTTCGGAAGCCCCCTCCATTGCCGGGGCGAAGAAGGCTTGACGGTACTGTTAGGTTGGCGATTTTTCGGGTAGGGGTTCGGGGCCGCTCGTCTCCATATGGTAAATCCACAATAAGAAGAGCTTTGCTACTGTAAATAGTGGTGAAGCTCTTCTTATTTTAAATTCTACTTAAATTATTCATCCCACTAGTACAGCATCAGATTTAAAATAGTCAATATGTGGAAATTATGATATAGTCGAAGAAAAAAGAGGAATCGACTATGAAAAAACGAGAGTATGCCGTCCAATTAACTCCTGATGAACAAAAGAAG